>NZ_JADBTR010000076.1:0-66858 GCF_020246065.1 Microcystis sp. M144S2 | reverse complement strand
TGCGAAGGTTACATGATATCAGCCAGACTTGGAAACTATCTCATCAAATTAGTCCCCCCATAGAACCCCCTTGAGCCATCTTGCACACTTTTCTCTTTTTGTCAAATTTTATGTTAAGAAAGATGTGACTAATGGATAGATTAAGGGGGGCAGGGGGGATCAGAGGCAAAATCTATCTTCAATTTAATTATAACTACTTACTTATTTGAGATAATTGTTAGAGAATGACTCTCGAATAATTGCCAGTAAAACTTAGATAGGGTTAAGAGACAGTAGGACAAGGAATAGAAAAGAATATTGACCAAAGAAATAATATCTAGTTTTGGCACAGAACTGGATAGTCATAATGATTATTTATCATTTACCCTCGACCAACTCAAAAAAACCCCGGCTGACTTTCCCGATCGCTGCCGTCTGTGAGACAATCGATCGAGTGTTATCCTAAACTCTGCCAATTTTCATGTCCGACGACGCTACTATTCGCACTGCTGTACAACGTCTCTACAATACCTATCCTTTCCCCCCCGAACCGCTCCTAGACGAACCTCCTCCGGGTTACAATTGGCGCTGGAATTGGATTGCTGCCTATAACTTTTGTTGTCATCGTAAACCCGAACGAGAGGATATCCGCATTCTCGATGCGGGTTGTGGTACTGGTGCGGGAACCGAATATCTGCTCGCGCTCAACCCTTTCGCTAATATAGTCGCGATAGATATCAGTGAAAAAGCTCTAGAAATTGCCAAAGAACGCTGTAATCGTTCGGGAGTTGCAGCAAAGCACCGAGGTTCTCTGGATTTTCACCATTTACCCCTCGAATCGGCCACCAATCTCCCCGGAGAATTTGATTTAATTAACTGCGTCGGGGTGCTGCACCATCTCCCGGACCCGATTAAAGGTATTCAATCCCTCGCGCAAAAACTGGCCCCCGGTGGTCTGCTACACATTTTCGTCTATGCACAATTGGGCCGCTGGGAAATCCAGTTAATGCAATCTGCGATCGCACTTTTGCAGGGAGACCGACGCGGGGATTATAAAGATGGGGTCGCTGTCGGCCGAGAGATTTTTGCTTCACTACCGGAAAATAATCGCATTTTGAAACGGGAAAAAGAGCGTTGGTCAATGGAAAATCATCGCGATGAGTCCTTCGCTGATATGTACGTTCACCCCCGGGAAGTGGACTATAATATCGATACCCTCTTTCAACTGATTGATGCGTCAGGATTAGCCTTTATTGGCTTTTCTAACCCTTCCTACTGGCAATTAGAGCGTTTATTGGGTAAATCCCCCGAATTGATGGCTAGAGCGCAAAATTTAGGGGAAAGGGAACGTTATCGCTTGACGGAATTATTAGACCCGGAAATCACCCACTATGAATTTTTCCTCGCTAAACCACCGATTTTGACTGCCGATTGGTCCAGGGATCAAGTCCTAGAGAATGCAGTGGCCGAAGTTCATCCCTGTCTTTACGGTTGGCCTAGTGCAAGTGTTCTAGACTACGATTATCGGCCGGTTAATCTCTCGGAAAGAGAATTTGCTTTTTTACAAGCTTGTGATGGTCGTTTAACCGTGGGAGCAATCGATGCTCAAGTTGGTTTAGGATTAACTGGTGTGCGTTCTTTACAACAGCGCCAACTACTGATTTTAAGTTAGGGAAAATTTGGGGATGTTAGAGATAGCGTCCCTTGGCAATCGGCAACTTGTGAACTAACTTGGCTAAATATTGCCAAAAATTCTTTTTTCTTAACAATTATCCCCTTCCTGTCCCCATAGTTTCAGCCCCAGAATTAACCGGGGCTGAATTATAATAGTTTAAGAAAGTGGACAAGGCTGCTAAATTTCTGATCAGTCCAGTTTTTGCCCATCGGCAACCGGGAGAGTTTAATCATTATCCCAAGATTCCGAGGCGATTAAGTCACCAATTTGATCCCTGAGAAGGTAGTCACACCGTTCTAGTTCACATTCAACACAAACCCACTCCCGAGGGGGAATGAACTGACAGAGGGTGTAGATCGGTTGGTGTCTGCTCACTACCCCCTGTTCTACCATCTGACGGACTTCGTCCTTAATCATCCTGATAGAGTAAGCGGTGGGAGCGGTGGAGAAAGTTATGGCACTCATGGGAGATTTCCTGCAAGATCTACAAAAAAGTCTTATCAATAACTATACTCTAACCTATAAGGGGACAAAAGAGATTTTTTGCTGTATCGAGGATGACAATTTTTTATATATAGCGAAACCCTTTCCCCTCGCCAGTTTAGGCTTAGGTTAAGAAAAGTTAAATTCATCGGCTAAAAGCTGTCGAGTCCCCTTATGTCAAATCAGTTATCAGTGATCAGTTATCAGTGATCAGTTAAGCTGTTGACTATCTAGGGTTGGCTGAATAAATGTGAAATGTAGGCAAGGTAAGGGTTTTGGGGCTTTTCTTGCGAAACAGGTGCAAGATTTTGAGAGAATCGTGGTTCAAAACCTTGCATCTTCATCGGCCCGCGTCCTGTAGGGGCGAAGCATTCGGGCAATAACCTATCGGTGAAACCGGAGATTTTCTATCCGAATGCTTCGCCCGTACTTTTTCAGCAAACCCTATCTAAAGACTGCACCGGAGTGCTGGAGTTGGCAGCAGGGAGGAGAAGTCAGAGCATTTGTACTTAATTTTTCCCTACGCAGTTTAAATTCAGTACAGCTGATCACTGAAAAAAGCTTCCCACTTAAACTAATAAATGGGGAATAAAAATAAAAGCCGCTACGAGTAAAGCGGCGATCGAGGCGATTAAAACGGCACCAGCGGCACAATCTTTCGCTATTTTGGCTAAATCATGGTAGGATTGCCCCACCGTCAGATCTACCACTGATTCTAGGGCAGTGTTAATTAATTCTAAGACCATCACCAGAGCGCAGGTAAGGGTGACAATCGCCATCTCCATGGCATCAACCCGCAAAAATAAGCCCCAACTAATCGCTACTAGGGTAATCAGGGTGTGAATGCGAAAATTTCTCTGACTGACAAAAGCATAACGGACTCCGGCCCAAGCGTAGCGAAAACTGACTAATAGATTCGAGGCGACTTGCCAAGCGTATTCTCTTTGACTGGGATTGTTGCCCTCACTCACCTGTCCCGATCGAGGGATAAAATTATTGTTGAGATAGGGATTAGGTATGCTGGCAGATTGGTTGGCTTTATGATAGTTTGTCTTCATATTCCTCAATAATGCTTGACAAAAATAACTAACTATGTATCGGCATTTCGACGGTTTTTAACAAAGTTTCCTGTAAAGATAGCATTTCTAACAGACTTGTTTCATCGGGATGGTCCCAACCCAAAAGATGTAAACAAGCGTGGGCAGTTAACCAGGCCAATTCTCGCGCCAAAGAATGATTTTGTGTTAAAGCCTGTTGTTGTGCTGTCTCCACAGAGATGATAATATCCCCCAAATATAAAGGTTCTGTCTCTAAAATGCCCTCATCGACCGGGAAATCCACTTCGAGAGCGGCAAAAGCGAGAACATCCGTCGGTTGATCTTTGTGGCGATACTGGGAATTATAGGTCCGAATTTCTCGATCGTCTGTTAAACGCAAACTTAGTTCATAACCGGCGGCAACGGGGAGATAATCCGATAGATAGCCTAACCATGTCTCCAACCAATAGTGCCAAGTTTCCCCATCCACAGGACTATTTCCGGGATTAAAATAATTATCCTGTAGGCATAAATCCACCTCTAGGGGCAAAGTCTCACTCACCAGATTTCACCCTAGGGACGCGTCAGATAGGAAATACCGACAAAAAAGCCTAATAGGGCCGCCGTAGTCAAAAAAAAGTGTTTTAACGAGACGCCTTTTTTCTTGACCATATTCCGCATCGCCAGCTTGACGTAACTGGGTTGCGCTTCCGTGGCGGTTTCTACTGCGGGGTCAGTGGTGCTAACAGGTTCAGTCATCAGTAATTCCCCAGACAAGGATTGATCGCTATAAGTGTAACAGATTATTAAAAAAGTGCCAAAAAAATTCAAGTCCGGGGGAAAATCGTTCCCCTTCCGGGATAGTCAAAACCGCTCAACTCCCCCACACCCCACACCCCACACCCGACACCCTAAACCCCACACCCCAGCAGTCTAACCATGTCTTCCCAATATCCCGAAAACATCCGGACTATTTTTCAGAAAATTTGGGGCTATGATAGCTTTCGCTCTCCCCAACAGGAGATTATCGAGACAATTTTAGCGGCACAAGATGCCCTGATTGTCATGCCCACGGGATTCGGTAAATCTATCTGTTTTCAATTGCCCGCTTTATTAAAAACCGGCTTAACCCTAGTGATTTCTCCCTTAGTGGCCCTGATGGAAAATCAGGTGGAGGAATTATTAGCCAAAAAACTATCCGTCGCCCTGATTCATCACGAAATCCCCCGACAACAGAGAAAGAAAACCTTAAACGCGATCGCAGATCAAACCCTGCGACTTCTCTATCTTTCCCCAGAAACCCTCTTAAGTCCGCCCCTCTGGTCAAAATTAACCCTTCCCCACGTTAAAATTAACGCTCTCATCCTCGACGAGGCCCATTGTTTAACCCAGTGGGGCGATAATTTTCGTCCTGCCTACCGTCGTCTCGGGGCTGTCCGTCCCGCTCTGCTGCAATCAAAACCGGCCGGCAGCCAAATAGCGATCGCTGCTTTTACCGCCACCGCTAACCCCGCCACCCGTGAGACTCTCACCCGCATCTTACAACTAGAAAAACCACAACTTTTCTTAATAAATCCTTACCGTCAAAACCTTGACTTAAGCACCAAAATATGTATTAGCCCCGGTTGTCGTCGTCATCAACTATTAAACTTCCTCACCAGTCAACCTCGACAATCCGGCCTGATCTATACTCGTTCCCGTCGCCATAGTGAAAATTTAGCGACATGGTTGCAATCTCTCCACTATCGCACCAGTGCCTATCATGCCGGTTTATCGCCCTTTCAGCGTCGGGAAATAGAACAAAATTGGCTGCGGGGGGATTTAACTTTTGTTGTCTGTACCTCAGCTTTTGGCATGGGTATCAATAAACCCGATGTGCGTTGGGTTGTCCACTACCAACCCCCAGCTTTACTATCGGAATACCTACAGGAAATCGGCCGCGGTGGTCGCGATGGGGGTAAAATGCAGGCTCTCACCTTAATTAGTGAACCGACGGGATGGTTAGATAATAGCGATAAAAACCAGCAAAAATTCTTTAACTCCCAACAGGAACGCCAATACCGACAAGCTTGGCAAATTTTAGCCCAAATTCCCCTAGAGGGCAAAGTAGAGGCGATTAGTGCCGAATTTCCCGATGGTGCGCTCATTCTCTCCCTTTTACACAGTCTCGATCGCCTAGAATGGCTCGATCCTTTTCATTATCGGCTTATTTATCCTCATAATTCAGCCAAGATGACTTTTAAACCCAGAAATGAGATATTTCCCTACCTCTATACCCGTCGCTGTCGTTGGCACTTTCTCTTAAATGCCTTTGGTTTTCAGGAAAATGCCGATAATTTTCGCTGTGGTCATTGCGATAATTGTCGTCGCAATCGACCTCTGGTAAGCTAGGGAGCGCCAGAACAGGGAGAGCAGAGCGTTTGTACTAAATTTTTCATGTCTTTTTTCTCCTCCTGTCTGGGATTCTCCTCACTTAACGGAAGATTTTTGATTTTTGCAGGAGATCTATAGCGGTTTTCCCAGAAGTGAGTCCCGATTGAATCTATCAAGGGATTTACCATACCTTACCCGAAATAATAGTGAAATTTTGTAACAAAGTGCAGCCAGATATAAGAATCTTTGCTAGATTCCTAGAAGGCTTCTATGATAAGTTTCCTTAAAGGAAGCTCTTTGCAGTAAGCTAATCTGGCTAACACGCTTTTGGGCGTGATATAGGGAAAAGTTCGGGCGATAGTTGACCCATATCGTTACTTTTAAGAGTGTTATACGGAAAGTTTCTGTATAATTAATAGTTAGAGCTATTCATTGTTACTAGCGAATCTTAAGGTTGTCAAATGAATACAAGTAAAAAAATCATTTTGTTTTGTAACCAAATGAATTTTTCATATCCGCCTGACGTAGTTTATCTATTTATCAAACTGCGTACACTTCTTGAGGAACACGGATTAAAGGCGAAACTGCCGACACTAAATTTGTATTGCAATTGGCTTGTTCATCGCGAGCTAGACAAATCAAGTCATAGCTTAATCAATCGATTAAGGGACAAAATCAAAGAACACATGAGCAGCGGCAACGACTTTAATTTATCGGTGTCCTATGTGTTAGGTGTTGACAAACTTAATGAAGAAATTCAGCACGCTCTTTCATTTTGTCAGGCTCTACCTGAAAAGCAACAGATCGATTGGCAACGATTATCTACTACACTATTTGTAGAGTTAATTGACAAGCCATGTAAAAATCCTAGCTTTAGGAATGAGTTAGGACATCCAGATGATTTCTATGGCATTAAGCTAGTAGAGCACGACGGCGTGATATGTTGGGAACTTCTTTCCCCAAGCCTTGAGAAAATCAATTCAAGAATTATTGGGCCTCTGGTCAGAATAAAAAATGAACAAACTTAGATCTTGTAGGGTGCGTTCCCTAATGCAAGTCCTACTGCTCCAGCGATCGATTTTTGGGGAACGCACCATGCACATTGATTGAAACTGTGATACCAAATCCTGTTATAATAAAACGAGATATAGGGTGCGTCCCACGCAGCCTTGACCTTTTTGAAAACACTTTCAATGATGTAGCTATGGACTGGGAAACTCGAATTACACTAAATCCCGATATTTTGGTGGGAAAACCTATCATTAAAGGAACAAGGATTGCGGTTGAATTTATCATCGATCTTCTCGCCCAAGGTTGGAGTATGGACACTTTACAGTTATTGAAGAAGACAAAATTAGAATGAGAGACTTAACGGTGCGATGCCGAAGGCACTGCGTAGCAGTACGCCGATCTTGTAGGGTGCGTTCCTTAATGTGGCTCCTACTGCTCCAGCGATCGATTTTTGGGGAACGCACCATGCACATTGATTGAAACTGTGGGTTTAAGTGCGTTCCCTAATGCAAGTTAAAGTCAGATGTAGGCTGGGTTGACGAAAAGAAATCCAACAACTTCTGGTTTAATCCCCTCCGCCACCTCAACGATAGACACCTCCATTGCTCAGGGTAAAATGAAGGGGCATAGTTGAAAAGAGGTCAAATCTATGACAGTTCGACAACCCCGCTACAGCAAAGAAGAGTTTGCCCGACGTGGCGATGAGATTTATGAATCTCAGGTGCGCCCCCAAATTGAGGAAGGTAATCATGGCAGAATTGTGGCGATCGACATCGAAACTGGAGCGTTTGAGCTTGCCGACGATACGATGACTGCGACTCGGCGACTTTATGAACGATTGCCTGATGCTCAGCCTTGGGTTGTTCGGATCGGCTATCGCGCCGTTCATCGTTTCGGCGCACGGAGTTTAAAAGACGCTCTATGATGATGCAGGGTTACGTCAATCAGAATTACGAAGCAATGCTTTCCTTGGTTGTGAGGAACGGCGACAAACTTAAATCCATTACTGCTGTGATCGATACAGGGTTTACAGGGTTCTTGAGTCTCCCGATTGCTACTATTAGAGAACTTGAATTGTCTTGGAGTTACCGCGATCGGGCAACCTTGGGCGATGGTAGCGAAGTCTTATTTGATATCTATGATGGCATGGTGATTTGGGGTGGGCAGTATCGAGAAATCGAGATTAATGCAGCAGAGACAGAGCCATTGATTGGAATGAGCCTGTTGCGCGGTTATCGGTTGCAAGTCGATACAGTCCAAGGCGGATTGGTTACGATTTCGGAGTTACCGATCGCAGTTTAGAAGCTGATCGTGAGGCACGGTCTAACAGGAACGTTAGTGCGATTGCTGATCTTGTAGCTTGGGTTGACGAAAAGAAATCCAACACCTTCGGAACTAAACTGCGAACGCTAATCTTGTATTGTTCTTAACCTTATACCAATTCTCCAAAGTCTGACTACAGAAGTTTAATCCCCCTAAATCCCCCTTAAAAAGGGTGACTTAAATTCGATGTGTAGTTTTCATTTAGAGAAATGGTATTAAATAGGGTTTGCTGAATAAATCTAAAAACTTTGTTGGATAAGACTTTTAGACCTTTTGGAAATCAAAAAGTACCAGTTCTGGGAGAGATCGGGGGAAAATTCAGGTACTTTTTCTCTGAAAATTAGGTAATTGACCAGATGAGAATCGGTAAAAACCCACACCCCACACCCTGTCCCCACACCCTGTCCCCACGAAAAACTTTTTCAGCAGACCCTAAATAGCCGTTGAGCTACATGAGCATATTCACAGATTGACAGTCAGCGAGGCATTCAGCTATGTTTGAGACATTTAGAGCAAAACTTTTGAATGCCCACGCTTTTGACCGTTGGCCCATATCGATTCTTTTGCTACGCAGGCGATGGCAATGAGCCACCTCACATCCATGTTGAACGAGATCGAGAGATCGCTAAATTCTGACTTCAGCCGGTTCGTCTTCAGAGTAACCAAGGATTTAACCGCACCGAAATTAACCGCGTTCAAAAACTTGTTCAAGAAAACCAAGAACAATTACTAGCAGGCTGGAATGACTTTTTTAACGAATGAAGTATTTGAAACATTGGCAATTCAGCAATTGGCCATCACAGATGACACACTCAGTGTAGATTTGTCTGATGGGCGCACTATATCTGTTCCCCTGGCATGGTATCCTCGGCTCCTGCATGGCTCAACTGAGGAGCGCAATGATTATCGCTTGCTCGCTGGTGGCAGTGGAATCCATTGGAATCAACTAGATGAAGACATTAGCACTAAAAACTTGATTCTTGGCCAACCATCAGGGGAAAGTCAAAAATCCTTGAAGCGTTGGTTAAATAATCGAGTAGCGACTGTCTAAGAAATCACTGCAGCCGACCTGTGTTATATTATTTTTGGATTAGCCAAAATCAATAGCGGCGGGTGAGTTCGGGCGTTACGCGGCAAGTCCTCGGTTAGGACAGTGGCTTGAAGTTGCTTGCGGGGCATTCATTGACGATAAAAATTGCTTGGCATGGATAGCCGTAAAGACAATTTGTAACTACAATTGGTTATTGTAGCTGTCGTTCGGTTATGGAATATAAATGGGATGAAGCAAAACGTCTTGCTAATCTTCGTAAGCACGGAATAGATTTTACCGATGTTCCAGCCGTGTTTGATGGGGATATTGTAACGGTTGAGGACGATCGTTACGGTTATGGAGAGCAGCGTTTTGTCACATTCGGTTTGTTGCAAGGGCGAGTGATTGCCGTTGTCCATACAGAACGTGAGGATTGCACCCGGATTATTTCTGCAAGAAAAGCGACGAAATATGAACAACGAACCTACTTCGAGCAACTCTCAAACTGATTGGCAACGATTGGATGCAATGAGCGATGAAGATATTGATTTATCAGATTGTCCAGAGATTACGCCAGAAATGTTTGCTAAGGCGGTAGTGCGGCGGGGTTTACCTGCTACAAAAGCCAAGGCTCAAGTTATACTCCCCATTGATAGCGATGTATTGTAAAGTTTCAATAGAAATATAGTTAGATATAGTCAGGCATGGCAATATATGGACATGAAACTATCAGACTATTGTTCGTCACGGGATTTGCTTCGTGTAGGCTAGACTGTAAGCAGCTAACTAAATCACCCCTAATTCTTGTGATAGAGATTTCCCCATGCCCCAAGCCTTGAAAGCAATTTATCATAGTGGTACGTTCATCCTTCAAACAGCTTACGATTTACCTGAAGGCACTGAGGTGGAGCTTTTTGTCAAATCACCTCAAATTATTCCCCCAAAGATTACCGATATTGCGGCTAGGCAGAATTTTTTAAGGCTGCTTGTTGAGCGAATGCAACAAAACCCCATTCCCTCTGATGCTCCCCAGTTTACTAGAGATATGTTGCATGAACGCTGTTGACACAAATGTTTTAATTTACGTCAATGATTCGCGTTATCCTAGTAAGCAGGCAATCGCAGCTTCTCTAGTAGCTAATCTGACAGAGGGAGTTTTAATTTGGCAGGTTGCCTGCGAATATTTAGCGGCAAGCCGCAAACTTGAGCCATTTGGGTATTGCCTATCCTTTGCACACCCAACGAACTGATGGGAGATTAAGTCATGTGGACAGATGAAATTGTCGAGGAGATCCACCGAATCCGTGAAGAGTATGCCAAGTCCTTCAACTATGACTTGGATGCAATCTTTGCAGACCTACGCAAAAAGGAAGCAGCAAGCGGCAGAGAAGTCGTAAACTTATTGCGAAAGCCCAGTCTAACAAGTCGTTGGAGCGGCCAGGCTAGAGAGCTTGATGATGGGATCAAGGATGCTAACCGCCGCTCAACTTAGTTGTTCCCCACTTCCCACGAAAAACTTTTTCTCTATGTGGGGAAAGATTCGCCAATAGACTGGACAAGAACCTCTAGATGGGCGAGGCTATGGGTGGCCATGGCAGTAAACCGCAGACGACTGGTGGGAACGGTAGGAGGACGAATGGCGGGGGCAAAAATGCCTTTTTCTAGCAGTTTTTGCGATAATTCTAGGGCTTGACCCGGATTGGCTACCGGTAAACATAAAATCGCCGCTTCCGAAGGCAATATATTAAGATTATTTAATTTACTCTTGACAAAATTAATATTTTGGTGTAAGCGTTGGCGACGTTCCGGTTCCAGACGAATAATCTCTAAAGCCATTCTAGCGGCGGCGGTGTCGGCGGGGGATAAACCGGTAGTATAAATCCAGGTGGCGGCGCGATTGCGGATAAAATCGATAATTTTGGCGTTTCCAGTCACATAACCCCCTAAACTGCCTAAAGCTTTACTCAGGGTCCCCATCTGAATTAATTCCCGTCCTTGACAACCACAATATTCCACGCAACCTGTGCCATTTTCCCCCATAACCCCAGTAGCGTGGGCCTCATCCACCAAAACCATGCAATTATAAATCTCGGCTAGAGCGAGAATTCCCGCCAGGGGACAGATATCCCCATCCATACTAAACACTGTATCAGTGAGCAGTAAACAATGACGATAGTGATGACGGTGGGCTAATAACTGATTTTCTAAATCTTCGAGACTATTGTGCCGGTATTCTTTCACCGTGGCACCGCTTAACTTGGCTCCATTGTTGAGGCTAGAGTGATTGTACTGATCGCCTAAAATCAGGTCTTTCTGCCCCACTAAACAGGTAATTGTCCCCAAATTGGCTAAATATCCCGAACTAAAAACGATCGCGTCTTCGCTATTTTTAAAAGATGCGATCGCTAATTCTAAGTCTCGATGAATATCTCGGTGTCCACTTAATAGACGCGAGCCGGTGCTTCCAGTTCCATAGCGTTGTGTGGCTGCCATGGCTGCCGCGATCATTCTTTCATCGGCTGCTAATCCCAGATAATCATTACTGGCAAAATTAATCAGCGATCGACCCTCTAATTCTATAACGGCTCCGCCCCGGCCTTGAATGGTTTTAACCCTTCGATACCAATTGGCCCGATGGAGGGTTTTTAAGCTATCCTCGATCCAAGAATAAGGATGATTCATAGGCGATTGATCAATATAGCGGTTAGCTAGGGAAAAATAGCCAGATTGTTGGCTAAAAAAGCTCTTTTAAGGGTTAATAGATTCGTAAAAACGACAATCTTGACAGGGACCTGGGGGGTTAATCGCACAGCGTAACAGTTCGGATCTGGCGTTAAAACGACAACTAGCATCCCCCATCACCCAACGTCCTTCAATCAAACTTTTTTCGTTAGGAGTGGGAGCAGTTTGTACATAAAGGGATATTTTGCGTAAACAATAGCCACCAATCTTGTATTGATACTGGTGGTGACGTTCCAAAACCGCATAGGTTTGTCCTTTTAAGGCCAAATAATTACCCGGTTGTGGCATCCAATCCAACTGTATCTCTCCCAAACTTTGCCGCGGATGGGTTAGAATAACCTCCGTTGTTAATGAATCTTGCTCCATGATTATCCCTGTATTCTGGGCTACCTTTGCTCAATGGTAGCCTAGATCTCTGGCTCTCTTATTCTTTGTGTGATAAGTTTAACTTATATAATAGCGATCAATCTTTGTGTCCTTTGTGTCTCTGTGGTTCGTTCCACTCACTCTAGAATTGCCAATTTCCCGATTAGAGTAGAAGATAAACCGCAGGATTTTTCCGAGAATTGACTTTATGGTTTACCCCATCCCGCCTGAAGATAATCTACCGCAAAAATTTCCGAAAATTCCCTTAGATCGTCGGGCCTATGCTTTCCTGATCGACTTTGCCTCGATCTGGTTTTTAAGCTCCTTTGCTAATAGTGCGCCTGTACTGCAATTTTTCCTTTTTCTCCTGATTTGGTGGTGTTTGCGGGTGTTATTGGTGGCGCAGAATCAGGGTCAGAGTTTAGGACGTTGGGCCCTGGATATGAAGATCATCGATCTACGACTTCAGCGTTTACCCGGAATTTTGGAGTTAAGCAAAAGAGAGGCGATCGCTGGTGGCGGGGCAGCTTTAATGATGGTAGGGTTAAATACTTTTTTTGGCAATCCTTTAAGCTTGATTTTATTATCTTCGCCCCTTTTCGCCGATTGTGGTATGGCGATCGGTGATGAGCAATTGAACCGCGCTTTCCACGATCGCATCGGTGGCACGATTGTTATTCCCACCCGTCGGGGTTTTTCTCTCGATCTACGTTTAAGAAGGCTTTGGTATCAAGTTAAGGGCAGAATGAGAAGATAAATAGCAGTTATCAGTTATCAGTGATCAGTTTTAAGTTTTGAGTGATACTAAATCCGGTTATTAAAAACTGGTTATTTATTCCCCCTTTTGCCTTTTGCCGTTCGGCTGTCCTGATATATAGCCTATACTCAACGGATTTAGTATTATTCCGCCATCCGACGGGCATCGGTGGGGGACAAGAAATTAGTCTATTAGGAGTTTACCAAAATGTCAGAAGACAGATTAGAGCGGATCGAGAAAATAGTGGAATCGAACGCTCGCGCTATTCAAGCCCTAGCTGATGCCGTCGCTAGTGACCGCGAAGAACGGAAACAGGAGAAAAAAGGGCTTTACGATTACCTAGCTCGAATAGCAAGCGCACAATCAGATTTTTATGAGACTCAAGCCGATTTTTACCGGCATCTAGAGAGAATGGATGATCGACACGCTCAAATGATTGAAATCATCCGACAGATTAACGAGAACAGAAGCGATCAAGTCTAACCTCTAGAAGTTGCCCGTAGCCGTGCCTACGGGCTTAATTAAGCCCGTAGATATTTTGATAATGAACGCTATAGCAGTTTTCATCAGAATGAGACATGGGCAAGGAGCTTAAGTCCTTTGTTGGCAAAACTTGTCGATACCTCAATAACGTGAAAAGCGCTATAAATAGGGTCTGCTGAAAAAGTTTTTCGTGGGGACAGGGTGTGGGGTGTGGGCTTCGGCCGTGAGCTCAGCCGAACGGGTGTGGGGTTTTAGCGGTTTTGAGGTGGCCAATTACCTAATTTTCAGGGAAAAAGTGCCTCAATTTTCCCCCTCATCACTCCCATGCCTGGTACTTTTTGATTGATAAAAAGTCTAAAAGTCTTACCCAACAAGGTTTTTATAATTATTCAGCCAGCCCTAAATAGCAGTTTCCCAGCATCTTTTCACTGTTTACTGATCACTGATCACTGAAAAAGGCGGGATCGGCCGGGATCGAACCGGCGGCCTAGTGCTTAGGAGGCACTCGCTCTATCCAACTGAGCTACGACCCCAATTTTTTCCCTAACCATGATAAGACATCCACGGCTAAATTGCTGATTGCCATGGATTATTTAGGTTTTTTTTGGGGGGGGGTAATCTCGACTAATCCAGCAGAATAAGACCTCGATACTCACCCCCTTTTTTGTTTTATGGCCGCAACCTTGGCAGTATGTTAATTTTATTTGCCCTTGAGGGCTTTTTGAAAATTCTTGCGATAGGCGGGATTAACAGCCAACAGAAGCGGCCAGAACAGCGTTAGAGCCAAACGATTGGGTAAACTGGAACTAAAATTAGTGCTTCTGTACCCATTCCAGAATTTCCAACCACCGACACCATAAAAAATTATTAAGATAAAAACAACGAGTCTCATGCCATCTCATCCTTGAATTTAGACAATTCACACCTCCCATTTTAAGCTTGGGTTTTGCCGACTTGGGAAAAGAAAATATTGTCCTGAATCCGGGAGACAGTGTTAGAATGCCGGTTAGGAACTAGCTCGATCGAGATAGGAAAACTAAAGCCAGAATTTGAAAAAACTATTTAAAAACGGCGAAAAGATAGCCTTGGGAGGAAGTTATGCGAGCGGTACTAATGGCAGGTGGTTCGGGGACAAGATTACGTCCGCTTACTTGTGATCTTCCCAAACCGATGGTCCCGATTCTCAACCGTCCGATCGCCGAACATATTATCAATTTACTACGAAAGCATGACATTACCGAAATTATCACCACCCTGCACTATCTCCCCGATGTCATGCGCGACTACTTTCAAGACGGCAGCGACTTTGGGGTAAAAATCACCTACGCTGTGGAGGAGGATCAACCCCTAGGCACCGCAGGATGTGTGAAAAATATTGCCGAATGGTTAGATGATACCTTTCTGGTGATTAGTGGCGATAGTATCACCGATTTTGACCTGCAAAAAGCGATCGCATTCCATAAAAGTAAAAACTCGAAAGCAACCCTCGTCCTGACGCGGGTTGCCAATCCGATCGAATTTGGGGTAGTGATTACCGACAAAGAAGGCAGAATTCGCCGTTTTATCGAAAAACCATCCACCAGCGAGATTTTTTCCGATACCGTCAACACCGGAACCTATATTCTCGAACCAGAAGTCCTCGATTATCTCCCCTACAAAGAAGAAGCCGACTTTTCTAAAGATTTGTTTCCGCTGCTGCTGCAAAGGGGCGAACCTATGTATGGTTATGTGGCCGATGGTTATTGGTGCGATGTCGGTCATCTGGAGGCCTACCGAGAAGCGCAATACGACGCTTTATCCGGCAAAGTTAACCTAGAATTTCCCTATCGAGAAAAATCCCCCGGGGTGTGGGTCGGTACTAATACCTATATCGATCCTAGCGCCCACATTGAGGCCCCGGCCATGATCGGCAATCATTGCCGTATTGGTGCAAATGTTCTGATCGAGAGGGGTTCGGTTATCGGCGATAATGTCACCATCGGTGCTGGGTCCGATCTGAAACGTCCCATCCTCTGGAATGGTGTGGTGATCGGGGATGAGGTCAATTTAGCCGCTTGTACGATCGCTAGGGGAACCAGAATCGATCGACGGGCCCAGGTACACGAAGGTGCGGTGATCGGACAATTATCGATCGTCGGGGAAGAAGCGCAGATCAACTCTGGAGTAAGAGTCTGGCCGAGTAAACAGATCGAATCGGGAGCCATCCTCAATATTAACCTGATTTGGGGAAATACTGCCCATAAAAACCTCTTTGGTCAACGAGGAGTATCGGGCCTCGCTAACATCGATATCACGCCCGAATTCGCCGTTAAACTGGGGGCATCCTACGGTTCCATTCTGAAACCGGGGTCAACGGTAATCGTCTCCCGGGATCAACGTAGTGTCTCGCGCATGGTCAGTCGATCGCTGATTGCCGGTTTAATGTCCGTGGGAGTTAATATCCAAAACCTACAAGCGAATGCTTTACCGATTTCCAGGACTTTAGTGGCTAAATTAAACGTAGTCGGTGGCATTCACGTTCGTATTCATCCCGATCGCCCGGATTTTCTCTTAATCGAGTTTTTAGACGAAAAAGGGATTAATGTTTCCAAAGCGAGGGAAAAGAAAATCGAAGGGGCCTATTTCAAAGAAGATCTGCGACGGGTGGGAATGCAGGAAATCGGCAGTATGTCCTATCCGGCTGATATTCTCGATAATTACCGCAAAACCTTTGAAACTCAGCTAAATGTAGAGGCTATTCGCAATAGTGGTTCCAAAATCGTCATTGATTACGCCTACGGAGTCTCAGGGGCAATTTTACCAGAATTACTGGCCAAATTTGGCTGTGATGCCGTGGTTCTCAATGCCAGTTTACGTCAGAATGCCCTTTCCATGCAGGAAAGAGAGTTACTGATCCATCAATTGGGCCATGTGGTGGAGGCCCTGAAAGCGAACTTAGGGGTACAGGTTTCGGCCAACGGGGAACAATTAGTCCTCGTCGATGAGAGTGGTTTATCGATTCGCGGGGAACAATTAACTGCTCTAATGGTGAATACAATTCTGACCGCCCATCCTCGCGGTACAGTGGTAGTGCCGGTTCATGCTTCTAGTGCCGTGGAACAGATCGCACGTCGTCACGATGGCCGGGTGGTGCGGACAAAAGCCAGTCCTAGCGCTTTAATGGAAGGATGTCAAACCAATCCTAATGTGGTTTTAGGAGGCTCTGGGCAAACTGGCTTTATTTTTCCGCAATTACATCCCGGTTTCGATGCCATGTTCAGCGTGGCGAAACTTTTGGAGATGTTAACCATTCAGGAACGTTCTCTAGCTCAGGTGCGGGCCGAGTTACCGCGCATTTATAATAAGAATACGGCGGTGCGCTGTCCTTGGAAAGTCAAGGGATCTCTGATGCGCTATCTGGTGGAAACTCACGCTACCGATAATCTAGAGTTGATCGATGGGGTGAAGGTGATTAATCCCCTTAATGATGACTGGGTATTGATTTTACCCGATGCCGGAGAACCTTTAGTACATATCTATGCTAACAGTGAGCAGCGGGAATGGGTCGATCGGACAATTAAAGAATATCGTCATCGTGTCCAATATTTCGTCGAACATTACCAGGGCGAAATAGTGATGATTTAGGATTTTTCTGCCCTATTAGCCCCGAAACTTGACTATGATGACTTTTTTGGACTAAAAGGTGGCGTAGCCCTGTAGATGCTCATTTTTCCCGCAAAAGGAAGGCGATTCGATCGGCCGCTGCCTCACCGGTGCGGATCGCTCCCTCAAAAAATCCCGGCCAGCGATCAGCCATTTCTGTGCCGGCCCAGTGAATCGGTCCGACGGGAGTAAAAAGAGCCTCGCCGAAACTTGTCCAGACTCCGGGGGGCATAAAAGCGGAATATGCGCCACCAGTCCAGGGATCCCCGGGCCAATCCACCTCATCGTAACTGATCGGGAAAAGTGCCTCTTGACCGAAATAAATAGCTAAATCCGAGAGGACGGCGGCACGACGCGCCGGGCCACTCATGGAGCGCCAACGGTTATAGCGATCGCCAACCACAAAGGTGGCGATTACCCCGATGCCGGTTTCGGGATCGGAACTATCAGCACAGAGTTCCAACCATTGACAATTCCCTTGAGCAAGTCCCGCTAGTCCCTGTTTTCGCCAGAAAGGTTGCTCGTAGGAAATCAGGATTTTAGCGCAGCATCCCATCGGTACTCGTTGGGTTAGTTGTTCTCGCTGGGGTGGTAGCGGGGGATGATAAATAATGCGGCCGGCAAGATGGGGCGGCATGGCAATGATGGCAAATTTGGCGGTAAAAGTGTTCTGGCTGGTTTCTACGGTCACGCCGGCCGAGTCATAATTAAGGCGAAAAACCGGTTCCCCCAGTCGAATTCGCTCTCCTAACTCCGCCGCGATCTTGTCGGGAATTTGTCCGGCTCCGCCATGGATCAGTTCGGCTTCTGGATGTTCAGCTTGAGCGGCGCAATTTTGTCCCCAAAGAACGTGCAGCAGTGAGACTTGGTGGGGTTCGGCCGGTCCGAGAAACCCCACTGCACGGGCCATATAAGCAAAATACCATTGACCAAAATCTGTGGTGGTGTTTTCTTCAATCCACTGGGCAAAAGTTTTACTGTCTAGTTTTTTGGTGTGATCGTTGCTTTGGGGATAACCAGAAGGTAGGGTTTTGGCTAGTTCTTGAAAACGCGCCCATGCTGACATCGCATCTTGCCATTCTGCCGGGCCGATATCGGGTACTTCTCCCTCGTGGAAACCTTGAAAAAAACCATTGAATTCATAGCGTTTGTTGTTGAACACTAGGACAGTTTTTCCCTGATTGGGAGAGGGAAAACGACGTATTTTATACTCGTCGAGGAGGGCTAAAAAACGCTCTTGGGTTGGGCCCACCCACTGACCACCTCGATCGATCCACTGTCCGGAGGGGAGATATTGACCAGACATTCTACCACCGTAACGATTTCGCGCTTCGATCACCAGAACTTGATGACCTTGCCTCTGGAGATTCCGCGCGGCGATTAATCCTGCTAATCCCGCCCCGACAACGATACAATCATAGCTAGTCCACTGGAGATTTGTCATGATTTTAGCCCCACAGAATATTTTATAATTAACAATTATTATTTTCCCCGATTTTTGCCTCAGTTTCTCTATCCATTGGCTCTTTTGATTAAATTATCTGCTGCTATCAATGTTTGATCTTCTTAGCGATCGCTTAAGCCAACACCTAGAACAAATTGTCCGAGAAAGAAACCCTTTTTTCTCTAGTCAAGGACATTTTTATGTGCGAGAATACCTGCGACAAGAGTTAGGCAATTGGGGAAAGGTTGAATCACATTTTTTCTCATTTCAGGGAAAAGTTTACGAAAATTTAATCTTGGATTTGCCTAACAACAGTCAAAAACCTCCGATTTTAATTGGCGATCATTATGACACGGTGCCGGGGTCGCCGGGGGCTGACGATAACGCCACGGGATTAGCGGTATTATTAGAATTAGCGAGGTTTTTTGGGGAAAATCAGGCTAATTATCCAATTCGTTTAATTGCCTTCGATCTAGAAGAATACGGATTACTGGGGAGCATTGCCTACGCAGAAAAATTAAAACAAACTAAGCAGGATTTAAGGTTAATGTTATCCTTAGAAATGCTCGGTTACTGTGATAAAAATCCCCATTCTCAAAAATATCCGGCTTTTCTAGAATATTTTTACCCCAACACTGGGGATTTTATCGCTTTGATTGGCAATCTCAAAACCCGCAAGGATTTAAATTTTCTCAGTCGAGTCCTGCGAGAAAATCAAACTCCCTGCGAATGGTTGCCCGTAATTTTTGGAGGTTATATCGTCCCCGATACTCGACGCAGCGATCATTCTCCTTTTTGGAGTCGCGGTTATTCGGCAATTATGGTGACAGATACGGCTAATATGCGTAATCCCTATTATCATAGTTCTCGGGATACAATCGCTACTTTGGACTTAAATTTCCTAACACGAGTCTGTCAAGGTCTCTGTTTTGGATTGCAATCTTTACCGATGAGATAAAAGCAGACCACGGGGGAACTTGTCACAGTAGTCCAGTAGGGTGAGTTACGCTAACGCTAACGCACCAATCCCAGTTAGAAACCCAACATTATTGACGACATTGGTGTGGTTGGGTTTCGCTCAAGCGTCACTAATATTTGACAGACAAAAGTTATTATTGCTCAACCCAACCTACTGCTTAAGTCACTTGTCTTGGCAAAATTAAAGTCTATCCCGTGTTTTTCGATATCTATGTTGTTCTTTCGATCATCTCACTCAAACTGGATTTTTTGTACTTCACCGCCGAACAATTTTTTAAAATTCCCTTGGTGTAACGATCTCTGTTTTCCCATAGCGTTGCAGTATAAGCAAATCATTGTCACCAGTAATGAGATAGCGTGCTTCCCCACTGGTTGCCAGATTTAGGAATTTATTATCGTCTCGATCTCGGCAAATTTCAGTGTGGTCAGTAGGTCTAATCAGCAGCGAAATTTCCAAAATTCTTACTAGCAGTTGTCGGCGCTGCTCCAGTGTAATGTACCTCTCGAACTTTGGGAGAAGAAGTTTTGTGACCAACTCGCCTATGGTTGCGGGACTTTGCAGAATAATAAAGTTATTAATCGCGTATTCTACAGCCAAAGCTGGTGTTGTCGTACTGCTTAAGGCGAAGCTTATAAAGACGTTCGTATCGATAACTATGGGTTCACGATTCATCTACTAAAAGCTCTTCCAACTTCTCATCAGTCAATCCCTGACTCTTGGCATAAGCACGAATTTCATTCACCACTTCCATCAAGGCTTGGGTGGTTTCGTCCTGTTCGTTTCCCGTCATCTCATGATTCTCGATGGTGAAATCGACACACGCATGAGCAGACAAACCTAACTGCTCGATCGCTGTGGGAATCTCGCTAATTTTAACGTTTCGGATCGTTGCTTTCATCGAAAATTTTGGGTCTGAAACCCCGTCGTAGAACGACGGCTTTACTGTTAAATATGAGCATCGTTTACGAAATATATGCTAAAATGTGAGGCTTAGTGCGGTTGGGTTTCGCTTAAGCGTCGCTAATAGTAGTATCCTAACATCGGCAACAAATAAACCTCCGCAAACCATCTGTAACCATTGCTGGCGAACAGAATTTCGTTGGACGATCAGTAATGTGGTCAAAACAGTTATCGTAGGGCGTTGACATCTTTTTTTCTCCGAATCACCCATAATCTTATTTTAACCGTTCAGGGGGCGGTTATCAAGCCGCCATTAGTTTTGTAATGGGGATTTATGCCCCGCTCCAAAAACTTTTCGTCTTAAGGCGAGGTTTTAGACTAGATTTTTTCGATAAAAGCAGACCACGGGGGAATTTTTCGCCGCACCAAAGCTATGTAAGAATCATCACTTTAAGCGGTGACATTTTCTGTTTCTGCTGGTTGAATTTCCGGCATTTCTACTTTAATTAAACTCACTCTAGCACGATAAAGTAGTTTTTCCCCATGACGATAGCCCCGATAACGCACTAGAACTGGTGTACCGATTGCTGCTTGACCATCGATCAATTGATGGATTTGCGGATCGTAACCGACATGATCACCGACACTGTGAATTGGTTGCACTCCCCAGCGCTCCAGTAACTGCATAATCGGTTTAACTAGGGAGAGGATTTTGACGGCTGCTAGGTCGGGATTTTTGCGGGCAACGGCCTCGGCCGTGGGCCATTGAACTAACCAAGATTCGATCGCTTCGATGCTTTGACGTTGAAATTCTGCGGCTAATTCTTCTTTTTGCTTATCTAATTTTTGCTGTAAATTTTGATACTCTTGTTCGAGAATTTTTAATTCCCCTGAACGATCCTCTGTCCCCATCGTCGGGATTTGAAAATGAGCGAGGAGATCGCTAACTGGCAGCTGCAGCGCATTAGCTAATTTCACCAAAGATTCAGAGGATAATTTGGCGATTAAACCATGGCGAACTCTCTGCAATTGCCAAGAAGATAGACCCGATAACTGACTCAATTCTTCCAGATTTTGACAGCCAATTTCTGCCATTAACTGCTCTAATTTTTGCCGATGATATTTATATAAGGACTCATTCATGGGACTTCTCAGCTTAAGCGATGTGTTTAGCTAAAACAGATTTAGGAGCGCGACGAACTCGACAGAGAATTGTTTCTTTACCGAGACGCTGATGAGCGGCAAAGCGATGGCAACCAGAAAAACCGTAGTAGTTACCATCCACCTCCAAAACATCGATCGGTTCTCGTAATCCCTCCTCAGCGATCGATTGCATCAACTGATTAACTTTTTCGGGATCGGTTTGTCGCGGTAAAGGACGACGAATTTGGGATACAGGAATGTTTTTAATTTCCATAGTGTCTTCACTATAGCACATTTAGGCTAAACTGAAGATAAGTTGACTCGGTTGCTGATGCAGTAGTCCGCCTCGTTGCCGGTAGTTTTCTGACCACAGACAAGATTTTATTCCTAAATCCTCTCCTTTGCTGACTATGACTATTCCTCCTATCAATGAAAAAATTATCCGGAAAAATACCACCAATGCTTCCTATCAGCGCGGTCAATATTATTACGATAAAGGTGCAGTTATTTCTCTTTGGCAACGGGGGCAAAATCTACAAGCTTTAGTGAGTGGTAGTGAGGTTAAACCCTATCGAGTTGCCATAGATTTTAACCAAGAAAACCTTGAAAATGTCTCCTGTTCCTGTCCCTACGATTATGAGGGTTGGTGTAAGCATATTGTGGCGGTTTTATTAACCTGTTCTCGCCAACCAGAATTAATTATCAAAAAAGCCTCTCTAGAGGAGTTATTGACACCGATCGATGAAAGTAAATTAAGAAAATTACTTAATCATTTAGTGGCTAAACACCCAGAAATTATCGAGACAATTGATAAGTTTTTAGTGCCAGCTACCCCAGTTAATAAAGCGCCAGGTAAGATAACTATTAATGTCAAAGCTTATCGTAATACTGTCCTTAATGAACTGCGGCAATCCCTGCGAGCGATCGAAGAAGATTACTGCGAAGAAGATCCAATTTCTGATGAAATTTATGCCCTGGTGGATGAGGCCAAAGATTATTATCAAAAGGGAGAACCGGATAACGCGATCGCTATTTTAGAAGCAATTATTAGCGCCTGTATCGAGGAATGGGATAATTTAGAAGATTACGGTGCTGTTAATGATGATTTAAGTGCTGGAATCGATCGAGTTCTAACTACGGCAATTTTAAGTAAAGAATTTAATCCCCAAGAAAAGCAAGATTTAAGGGAAAAGATCGAGCAATGGCAGCATGAATGGAGTGCCGATTTTGAGATGAGTTTAGCAGCCTTACAACAGGGATGGGATGACCCTGTTTTAGAGAAGATTTTACGAGGAGAATCGGCTAATTTTTCAGAAATGTGGTCAGGGAATATCCCCGATTATGCCCAAACATTGACTTCTATTCGCTTAGAAATTTTTGAGCAACAGGAAAAAGATCAGGAGTATTTGAATCTAGCTTTAGCTTCAGGACAAGTGGTAGAATACCTAACTAAGTTAGTCTATCTTGATCGCATTGACGAAGCGATGGCAGCGGCAAAAAATATGATAACTAAAAACGATGAAGCCTTCTTTTTTGCCAAAGCTTTACGCGATGAATCCGCACCAGAATCCGCTCTCATAATTGCCAGGGGTGGTCTAAATTTCCCAGGGAATTATTATTATCAATTAGCTCTCTGGACAAGTGAACTAGCGCAATCTTTAGGGGATATAGATACAGCTTTGGCTGCTAGAATTAAGGCATTTCAAGACCAACCTTCCTTCTCCCATTACCAAAAAATTGAGTCTTTAGCGGGGCAAGATTGGCCCGATTTAAAATTAGACTTGTTAGATTACTTGCGCGAGTTTAGCGGTGGACGTTCCACAGAGGCTAAAATCGATATATTTCTCCACGAAAATTTAGTTAGAGATGCAATTAAAGTCGTTTCTGATAATTCCTATGTGCAGTCTCACCTAATTTGGCGGATAATGGATGCGGCTGCTACCGTCGATCCTAACTGGGTGATCGATCGCGCGCGTCCTCCTGCGGAAAAGATACTCGACGAAAAAAAGGCTGATCGCTACGAAGAAGCGATTAAATGGCTGAAAAAAGCTCGTAATGCCTTTTATATGTCGGGAAGACGGGAAGAATGGCAAACTTATCGGGAAAGTTTAATTAAGGAACACGGACGCAAATCGAAATTTATGGGGTTATTCAAATATCAGGATTTACAATAATTTAAGCTTGTAGCCGTCAGTTATCGGCTAAAATCAGGCTTTTTTTAGCTTGTAAAGCGGGAATTTGTCCTCAGCTTAAGTCTAGTGATGTTTCGACGCAAATTCTTTTATGCTACAAATTGAAGTGCGGAATGTAGGTTGTAGTAAGTAGTCATGCAAAATAAATTTCCTAGTGAAGACAGGCAAGAGGCAATAGGCAAGAGGCAAAAGCTTTATCGAAATGTGTAATTAATTTTGCTTAGGTACTTATCTTCTCGACTATAGCAGTTTTCATCAGAATGAGGTATGGGCAAGGAGCTTAAACCCTTTGTTGGCAAAACTTGTCGATACCTCAGTAACGTGAAAAGCGCTATCTTTTATCGGGAAATTTCAAATCTGCTTTGGCTATTACAAAAATTCATATTTATGTCTTGTGAACCTGCTACAGCTAAACGCAATGCTTAGTTACTGGTCAGTTGTTTCTGGTACTATCGTCACCTCTACCTCCATCATATTCTCCTTCTGCCCCTTCACGTTAATCTTCTTCACCGTCCCAGAATAAGACGATTGCACCTCACCCAACCCTTTGATACTAAATCCGTTGAGTATAGGATACATATCAGGACAGGCAAAAGGCAGCTGATAACCGCTCACTGATAACTGCTCACTGAAAAGGCTAACGGTTATAAAACGGGGACGGGTAAATAAACCTTTTCTACCGTAGGAGAAAAACCTAGCCATTGACGAGATAAACGGGCAAAAGTATCGGGATCACCGCTAACTGCGAAGTTAGTAGGAAGGGATGTTTCGGGATTTTTTAGTCCTAATAATTCTAGCTCTTTTTCCGCCGCTCGGACAACGGCAGCGGCGGGATCTACCAACCGCACGGAACTAGGTAAAAGACGACGTAAAACCGGGGAAAGATGGCGATAATGGGTACAACCATAGACCAGAGTATCAATATTTTCTGCCAGTAAAGGCTGAAGATATTCCCTGGCCACTTGGGTGGTGTAGGGGTCAAAAATGCGGTTAGCCTCGATCAAAGGGACAAATTCAGGACAGGGAATTTGCCAAACTTGGGCAGTAGGATCGATTTCTTGAATCGCCTGTTTATAGGCATTACTTTTAGCCGTAGCCGGAGTAGAAATCACCCCAATGCGCTTTCCTTGTTTAACGGCAGTTTTGGCCCCGGGCAAAATTACCCCCAAAATTGGTAAATCTTTAAATTCGGCCCGTACTTCTTCTAAAGCCAAGGCGGAACTGGTATTACAGGCCATAATCACCATTTTCACCCGGCGCTCGCCCATCCAAGTGAGAATTTCCCGGACAAATTCGATAATTTCCCCTTTAGAACGGGTTCCGTAGGGAAGTCTAGCGGTATCAGCGAAATAGAGAATCGATTCTTGGGGCAGTTGTCGATACAATTCCCTTAAAACGGTCAGTCCACCCACACCACTATCAAACACACCAATCGGACTAAGTTGTGATTCTCTCATAGATAATATCGAGGAAAACGCTGATCTAAAATAGCTTTATTTGATGATATTAAAACACGGATTTTTTGATTGGTAAACTAATGCTCCAATGATTTAATCATTAACGGAGATTTCGTTGAATATATTCAATAATCCCTCCTGCGATCGCCGCCGCCATTTGTCGTTGAAAGTTGACATTGGCTAATTTAGCAGCATCCTCAGCGCCGGTGACGAAACCCACTTCCACGAGGGTAGAGGGCATTCTGGAGGTTCTCAGCACATAGAAACGGGCCCGACGCACCCCCCGATCGCGCATATCGACACTGCGGACAATATTGCGATGGATGGTGTCCGATAAACGGCGATCACCGAAGTAATACACCTCTATGCCATTGACATCCGGTCGTGCTTTCCCCATAGAGTTAGCGTGGATACTGACAAATAGATCGGCATCGATCCGGTTAGCCATATCCGTGCGCCCTTGCAGGGTGACAAAGAAATCGCTGTCTCTAGTTAGACGCACATCGATGCCCTGTTGTTGCAGGATGCGGGTAACTTCTAGGGAAATGGGCAGAATTACGTTTTTTTCCTGAAGGCCACCAATTCCGATCGCCCCCGGATCCTTACCACCGTGGCCTGGATCGATCACCACCAGAAAGCGGCCATTACGTTGTTGGGGGGGATTAGGAGTGGGGTTAGAGGGGCGCGGAGGTGGGTTAAATTGCCCCGTATCTGGGGGTAAAGGGACAGGTATAGTGGTGGAGTCAGGAACCTGAGAAACGGGGCTAGAATTGCGGGAGGAAAGCAATTCTAGGGCTAGGGTTTGACTGTCCGATTGAGTTAATTGTCCCAGTTGAAACCCTGCTGCGGTCTGTACCAAAATCAGCACCTTATTGGCGCTTTCCTGACGTACCCGCAATTGATAGATAGGACTATAGCGACCGAAGCGCGGACCGCGAAAAGACTCGGCCAACTTAGCATTTTCGATGCGTAGTTCATAGACACCATCCCGGTTAACACTGCCGTTAGCTTTCAGGGGTGAATCCGCACGAATTAAGAGGCGATCGTTATTACCCGTCAGATCGATCGAGGAGATCGTGGCCAAACGATTGCTAGAAGGGGGATTATTGGCAGTTTTCGGGGGGGGATTGTTGGGGCGAGGATTGGGATTAGTGGCTCTAGTGGGGGGAGGAGAGGAGATATTATCCACGGAACCCAGACCCCCCCTAGGCAGTAAAACCAAGCCACCAAAACGACTATAGAGAGCTTGCCAATCGGGGCTATCCTTATTAACGCTCAGGGAAATCTTGGCCCGTTGATTGGCAGTCTGACTGAATTGAATATCGCCGACCCCATAGCGATTGACGGGGATAGTTTGACCGCTGAGACTGCTGGGTAAAGTGGCCCCGGGTAATTCAAATTCGATTTTTTTGCCGTCGCGGCTGCGTTGACTGCGGATCGATCGCTCATCACCATTTTGCTCTAAACGGACAAAAAGACCATTGCGAGTGATCTGAAAATCATCGTTGTTCTCCGTCTGGCTAACTGGAGGTGGGGGAGTGGGACGGGTGGAACCGCGATCGGGGGGAGGTGTGGGGTCAGGGGTGACGGGGGGTTGCGTTTCCTCCCTAATCGGTTGGGGTTCTGGCAATTCCACTGTCCATTGGGTGGGCGAAATTCCGCGAATTCTTACCTGTTGAGGATCGACGGTGTAGCCGGGGGCCAATTCAATCACTAAACGGGTAGTTTCCGCATCAAATTGACCAATACGGACACTTCTGACGATATTGCCAATGGGCCGGTTAATATTGGGTTGCCCTAACTTGATCCCGGGCAGATCGATCACGATCCTGGTGGGGTTAGTGATCATTTGCGCTCGCGGTTGCACTCGATTGTCGGTGGTGAAGACCAGACGATTCTCATTGGTGTCGAATCGCCAAAAGACGAGCTTGCCAGCCCAAGCAGGGGCCGCCACCAGCAACCAAGTTAATGCGCTTAGGAATAACCAATGAAATCTCACGATCGATGCTCCCGTTGCTCGGTTATCAATTACCTTTTTTCGGTAAAAATGGACGATTTTGTCGATTTTTTGCCATCCATAGCTCCCTTAATGCTCTGAGAATGACTATCAATAAAAACAAGCTTATGGGACGTTGGCATGGTCTGCTATGTTTCTTGAGGGCTGGCGGTGGGTTCTTTAAATACTAACCTTAACAGGGGCGGAGCGACAAAGGTGGTCAAGATCACCATCATAATAATGGCTGCATCGGTAGCGGGGGATAAAGCACCACTAGCAGCCCCGACTCCAGCAAAGACTAAACCCACTTCACCCCGGGGAATCATGCCAACTCCGATCGCCAAGCGATTGAGTTTTTCCTTACTGAAAACGGCCAACCCTGTCACCACTTTACCCAAAATCGCGACGACAATTAGGAAAGCGGCCAAGACTAATCCTTCTCGATTGCTGGGAATAGCGGGATTAAGCACACTTAAATCGGTTTTTGCCCCCACACAGACGAAAAATATCGGTACAAATAAATCGGCGATCGGGAACACTTGTTCTGCCAATTCCGATCGCTTTTCCGTTTCCCCTAGGACTAAGCCCGCAGCAAAGGAACCGAGAATCGCTTCTAATTGGATAACTTGGGCAATATAGGCAAGAATAAAAGCGAAAATCAGGGAAACTAAGAGCAATTGTCCCCTAGTTTTCATGCTATTAACTAATTGAACGTAAAAGGGGCTTAAAAAACGACCGATCAGGATCGCCCCCACCACAAAAGCGCTAGAACTAATAACTAGATAAATTACTTTGCTAATTTGCACTTCTCCGGTTTTCACCAAAGAAGCAACGACAGCGAGGACGATAATACCGAGAATATCATCGAGAACCGCTGCCCCGATAATAATTTGACCTTCTTTCGCCGATAACTGCCCTATTTCTGCTAAAACCTTGGCGGTAATGCCGATACTGGTAGCGGTTAGAGCTGCCCCGGCAAAAATAGCGGGAATGGTGGCCAGATGGAAAATATAGATTAAACCCAAAGTACCCACCAAAAAGGGAACCGCAACCCCCACCACTGCGACAGCAGCTGCCTGTGGACCGACGCGAATTAATTCCTGCAAGTCTGACTCTAAACCAATCTCGAACAGCAGGATAATTACCCCCAATTCCGAGAGGACGGAAATCACCTCACTGGCAGCACTAAAAACGGCGGGAGATTGCTCTGGGGTGAGGGATGACGTGGATTCTAGGAAATGAATTAGGAGAGAATCCTCGAATCCCGCCCCTCCTTCTGGAAAAACCAGTAATTTTAGGGCAGAAACCCCGATAATCACGCCACCGACTAATTCTCCTAGCACGGGGGGCAAGTTGAATCGAACGCATATTTCCCCCCCCAGTTTACAGGCGAAATAAATAACGGTCAAACTCAGCAGCACGCAGGCTAAAACTAAGGCACTATCGGCAGTTTCGACCGTAGCTGCCGAGGCTAACAGGGGAATGTTAAAACTCCAAGCGGAAGAAAGGAAAGGCTGTAATATCATCGCTCGCTCAAAATTACTCCCAATACTCTAACAAGCTGGCGGCCTATTCTGTTATTCCCTATTAAACTTTGCCCCTTGTCCAACTTCTACGAGGGTTCGGCCGTGGTCAGGTGAGGGTCATATAAATTGTCAGACTTGTTATTATCGACGATAATAGGGGGCAAAACAGCTAATAGTTGACTCCACATCCTATTTTTGACGACTACCGCCGCAATCATCGCTGTAGCACCGCCCAGCCCTTCTTTCGCCAGTTTGTAAATAATTTTTACAGACCCCTTGACAAGATGCTTATTTTGTGTTTCCTAGATGTCGTACCAAGAGTGATCGTCGTGTCACCATTATCACCGCAAGCGTGCATTGGACGGGGATGTGAAGAAAGATAGGGAGCCTGATTTTCCTTCTCTATGGGGAGAGCATTCATATCAACGGATGTCGAGACGGATGCGACTTTAGTTTAAGGAACTGGGGAGGGGAAAGGAGGAAATCATCAGTCTAGGGACAGTTTAGGAAAATTTTAGGAGAATATAGCTTTCAGTTTCAGGAATTTACTGGTTTTCATGGCGGTAATTTCTTGCTTGGTTTCCTCTAGAGCTTGTTCTGTACGAGCGAGTTCCTCCTGAAGTTGTTGCCGTTGAGACTGCTGAAAATCTTGAACTTGTCTACAGGCCTCTTCCAAATTAACTGTTTTTTGTGCCAATTCCCCACGGGTTTGCTCTAATTGCCCTTGGGATTGTGCCAATTCCCCACGGGTTTGCTCTAATTGTGCCTGGGATTGTGCCAATTCCCCACGGGTTTGCTCTAATTGTGCCTGGGATTGTGCCAATTCCCCACGGGTTTGCTCTAATTGCCCTTGGGATTGTGCCAATTCCCCACGGGTTTGCTCTAATTGTGCCTGGGATTGTGCCAATTCGGAACGGGATTGCTCTAATTGTGCCTGGGATTGTGCCAATTCGGAACGGGATTGCTCTAATTGTGCCTGGGATTGTGCCAATTCGGAACGGGATTGCTCTAATTGTGCCTGGGATTGTGCCAATTCGGAGCGGGTTTGCTCTAATTGCACTTGGGATTGTGCCAATTCGGAGCGGGTTTGCTCTAATTGCACTTGGGATTGGTTTATGCTCTCCACACTATTATCTAGTTGGGATTGTAACCAAGAATTTTTTTGACTGTATTGCTCAATTACTCGCAGTCGCTCTTGACGATCTTGTTCCGATTCTTGATATTTTTGCGTCAGTTGGTTTAAAGTTTTCGACTGGTCTAATAAAGAGAGAATTAGACGACCAGAAGGCCTTTTTAAAAGATTATGGCTAATTTGTTCCTCAGTATTGCGGGCAATAGGATGACGACTAGCGACAAAAAACATATCATACTTGAAGAACTGCGGCTCGAAAACCAAAAAATCAAACCCCAAATTTCTCAAAAAATCAGTGATCGATCGATGGCTAAAGAGGAAAGTATGTTCTTGTGGTTTCAACTGATCTAAAAAACTATCATTGTCAGCTAACATTTCCGAATAGGAATACCCTTCTACATAATTCGGTGTCTGAATAATCAATATTCCTTCTTCTTTTAAGAGAGACACTACATGACTCATGGTGGCGACGGGATCGGGTAAATGTTCGATAACATCGAACATAACAACCGCATCTAAAGAACCAGTTTCTAGCTTTTGATCTTCTACAGGTCCCAACAACATGGGAATATCAAAGGTTTGGTGAGCGAAATCCACCACCCAAGGACTTAACTCTAGTCCTAACGCATCAAATCCGGCCCATTTCATCAAAGCGACCGAACCACCGTGAGCGCAACCCAACTCCAAAACTTTGCCCGGGGGTAGGGTATAAGCCATGAGAGTATGTAACCAGTAAAGACATCTTTCGGGTAAATCCTGTCGTGAACGTTGACGGATATCGGGATAACCGTGTTTGTCAGTTTGATAGGATAACCAGTATTTTTTACTATAAAATTCATCTCGATCATTTTTAACCCGAATTTCATCAAGGGTTAAATCCTGATTTAGTACCAATGTTCCACACTGAGAACAGAGACTGTAATCAGAGGAAAATTCCTGCAAATTTTGATTTCCGCACCAACAGACTTTAGAGTTCATAGAAATTGTTGTAGGTAAAAGTAATTGTAGATCAAACCTGAAAAAGGAAGTTTATTAACGAATAATCAGTCTTTGACCGATCTTGCCTAGACTGAAAATCAATATAGCAATTCTTATATTTTGACATTTCGACACTGTGGGGATTCAGAAATCAGTTCCTGACTCCTCCGATATCAGTAAATTCAGTCGATTCCCAGTTACCTGATTGTCTAAGGAATTTTAGTGAACTTGTTGCTAAAATCCAAGAATCGTAAAAGTTAACCAATTTATCTATTTTATCGAGAGATAAAGCATTTCTACAGATAATATAATTTTGCTCTAGAAAAATTTTCTGAGGATCAGAAACTTGACCGAGATGACCAAAGTATTCTAGTTTATTTGGCTTGAAGAATTTGCTAAAAAGTCCCAACATATCTAATCTGAATCTCCTTGATGTAATTATTAACTCAACTTGGCTGTTCTGAGAAGCCGTTTGGAAAACTCTCTGAAACCTCCTAGAGATAAAAGTGATAAAAATTTTCGGTCGCTAAAAGCTAACCAGATTATACTAAGAGGATCGCATCAGAATTTCATAATAGGTTCTCAAGAAATTAAATGGAAAGCAATCGCTAATAAACCTCCCAAAATTAACGCAATTCTTAAAACCCTTAAAATATTGGCACTAATAAAACCTAAATAGCCAACAATGCCAAAAATAAGAGCGAGTGATACTAGATTACCTCCGAGAACAAAAAAGAAGTTATTATTAACTTCATAGTACCAAGAGGTTATGGTTGCCACTAAAGGATAAGTGTACCTTGAATTAACCAGAAAAACAAGAGTTAAGCCAGAAAGTAATCCGAGGATTGGGAAAAACAGATACTTAAGCTTAAACCAAGCCGTTCTCAGCCTCCAAATCGGACTAGATTGCATCGTATAAAGTGTAGTTTTAGCTTCTTGAAGTTCCTGTTGTTTTTGCTTTAATTTTTCGTTGAGCAGATACAATGGTTCTTCAAAAAATTCCCCGTTGAGGTTGACATCGTATTTTAAGGGAGCGACATCTTGAGTTTGGTTAGTTTGCTCATCAATTGGATGATCTTGAATGGGAGACGGTACATCCTCTCCAGAAGATAAGTCCTGGCATTGTACCTGCTTAAGTTCTTGATTTAATAATAACTGCTGAGATAGAGCCTGCATTTCCCGGAGTTCTTGCCAGAGTGGATGTGCTGTAGATTTTTGCTCATTCTTGAGGCGTTCGGCAGTCACTATCAGGGTATCCTTGATCGTATCGGCCATTGTTTGCCAAGAAAATTTCTGACTTTGCTCTAAACCCTGCTCAATTAATAGTTTACGAACTTCAGGAATCTGAACCTTACCCAGTGCCTCCACCATTTCTTCAACTTTATACTCATCAACATAGATCGCTGCTTCCCCAGCAACTTCTGGGATCGAGGAATTTCTACAGGTTATCACTGGACAACCACAGGCCATCGCCTCCGCAATCGGTAAACCAAATCCTTCGTAAAGGGAAGGATAAACAAGAGCAATTGCACCCGAGTAAGCTACTGAGAGTTCAGGGTCTTCAAGTCTTAATAAATGAACAGAATTGTTATCGATTAATTCAGATAATTCTGGTTCTAAATCGGGTTGTCCACCGACACAAACGATAGAAAATTTCTCCAGTTCTGGTAAATTCTGAAAGGCTTTGAAAAACAAGATGGCATTTTTATATCCATCTAAACTCATACGAGAACCCACGAATATAAAGTAAGGATTTTGAAGAGAGTATCTAACTCTAAAGTTAATAATTTCTTCAGTACTTGATGGAAAGAAAAAGTCTCGATCAATACCGCAATGGGCAACATTTACTGATTCTGACAATATTTCTGGGAAAAACCTGATTAAATCATCAGCCGTATTCTGCGAGATTGCTAAATATTGACAGGCATGACGAATGCCTAAGTGCTTCTCTCTCCACATCGGCTCTTTTAGATTAGCTTCTATCACTTCAGGCACCATATCATAGGCCAGTAAGACCGAAGGCGTGGTTATAGGAGTAGTGTAGTAGGTGGAGATAAACAAATCTGCCTTGGCTTCATCACAAACAAACTGTAACATCTGTGAGTCCAGACCGCTATCTTCATAGTTATAAGCTTTCAGGTTACGATATCTAATATTTTCAAATTTTGGTGCCGTATTATCTCGGTCTAAAACCACAATATTGTGGGCAAAGTCCGATCTATTCCATTGTTCTAAGACAGCAGACCACATCCTGGCAATTCCAGTGTTATTCAACTGGAAAAATACCCCATCAAGTACAATTTTAGGAAAAATATGTCTGTACTTTTCTTGGAACAACAATATTTCTTTTTTTTCTTTTTGGTTTAATAAAACACCTTGATACTGTAGATCATCAAATTGGCGCTCTACACTGGAAGTTTTGGCAATATATACTCTGGGAATATTATACTCATCACAGATCAAATTACATTCCTGTCCCGCTCTGTCAGGCGCCCCATGCTCTAATCCTTTGGGATTGAAATAGTAGAGTCCCAAGATTTCTGGGATCAGCCGCATCTGTTCCCCTTGACTGCCAATCCTTAACCAAAATTCATAATCACCGGCGCATTTAAATTCCTCTCGAAAATAGCCATATTTTTCATGTAACGATTTTCTCCACATTGGTTGTGAACCGACACAGCATCCTAGGGTCATTTGTTCGTAAGAGTAATCAGGCCAATTCCATTTTCTATCTGCCTGAGTTGTAGCAAATCTGTCATTAGCGGCCATTGTGATTAGTTGGTCTGTGTACACCAAGCTAATATCGCTATTACAATCTAAATAATTGGCCATAATTTCCAACGCATCACAACGGTGTCGATCATCAGTGTTGGTATTAGTTATATATTTGCCTCTAGCCATTTTAATCGCTCGATTCCAAGCTGTATAAAGCGGCTCACGCTCTGACGTTCGTTCGTAAATAATATTCGGATATAAAGATTGAAACTTCTCTACAATTTCTCGTTCATTTTCCTGAGATGCACTATCTATTACTATGATTTCTAAATCATCTTGCTGATAAAGTGTTTGCTCTACTAAGTTTTGTAAGCATCCCTGAATAAAAAATTCAGAGTTATAGGTTGACACTATTGCTGAAACCTTAAATATTTTATCTTTTGATACTAAATCTCTATCTCCATATAGCGATTGATCATAAGCTAACTCCACTGACTTTAAAGATACTTTCTCTGGTTGATCATCACGGCTTATATCTAACACAAATTTATTATTTATCCATTTTAGGATAGTGTCGATCCTGTTCTCTATTAAATGTTCTCTATGACAAATTTTGTATCCTTCATCAGCAATGAATTTGGCAAGCTCTATGTTATCTCTCAAATATTCTAGTTTTCCAATTAAATCCTCAGAATTTTCTGGATCGTAGTACACTAGGTGCTGGAAATTCTTAAATAACTTATTAGACTGTTCTCCGACAATTTTATTTTGCAAAAGAACTCCCCCACATCCCATGATCTCGAAGGGTCTAGAGGTTAAAGTATAGGATAGTGATGGCAGATTGAGCAAAAATTTATGCTCCCTCAACTCCTGAGTATAAAATTCTACAGCTTTCTGTGGAGTAGAAAATTGATTGTAATCAAAGGAACAGATTTTAACGTTATCTTTTTGAGCTAATTTTTTAATAAAATCTTGCCTTTGATCATATGCTTGGCATCCAAAATACTTAGTCGCATTGCCTCGAAAGAAAGCGAAATCTGATCTAGCAATATAAGATTTATTATTGTTGAAATAAAAAGAATCGATGGCAAATGGAATAAAAATTGTTGGCTTAGTTATTTGATGTTGTGTCCTCAAAAAACCTAAGTCTGGCTCGTGATTACAGATGAGAGCATCTAAGCAATTGGAAGCACTAGCAATAGCCGATGAAAATAAATTTTTCCACGCTAAAGTACGATTCACGATAGGGGCTGAACAATGTTCTTGTAATATACCTAACTTTAATATAGGGGAATTCGACCAACGTTCTTGCCAACGCCCAGTTTGATGAAGTGGTTGCGAGTGCCAATCAAACCCTAGCATTAAAATTAAATCAGATTCTGGATTACCCAAATATTCAAAGAGTCCATCGTCATCTTTCGGCTCTAAATCTCCCCAATTTGCTTTTGGAGAAAATACCCTATTTAACAATCCATGTCTTCTCAGACTGTTGATCCATCCTTGAGAAGCATTCCATCCGTGAAACCCAGTGGTTTGTAAAACCACGTCAATACGAGGCCTATCTTGGGAAAAATGAGAAGCAAAATTATTTTCTCTGCTTATTTCCAATTGTGACATGAGTTATATCGTCTCCAGCTTTCTCAATAGCTATCTTATGCAGGGTAAGCGCATTTTAACAATCCTTGACAAAATGAACCTTATGTGGGTTGCCTACCCAGAGGGAGATTCAGCTATATTTGAGTAGAACTTGTCATCTCAATCGTTAAGCAACAATCGACCAAATAGGTCAAGTTCGTAACTATTCTGATTGACTGGTATCATTTCAAATGCCTACACAGTGAGCAACCCACAAAATTAGCCAATTGTCAACAGCGTTTGAGATGCGCTTACCCTGTATTTTATCTCACTTTCTTCTAAGTTTTTTAGAGAGTAGGCTTAAAACATTTAAAATAAATTATCATAGTTTAAAAAATAATTAAATTATATTATAGATCATTTTTTTGAGGAACTAAATTTCCGAAATTCAGTCACTGCCCCTAGAAGGTCTATACTTCGATTTCTATACCCGTTTCCGTTTAGCCAGTCGCTGGTTAAAGCCTCTCACAATTGACACAATGGAGTATTGATTCCAATAATCTGCATTGAGGCTAGGACGAATTTACCTGTGGAATATTCAGGAGCTATTGGCCAGTAAACAGCGTAGAATCAAGTTACACTTCATTTATAGGAGAAAGGCTGTAAATTATGGAATAGACAAAGACTCTTGTTTTGGGTTGCGGTTATCTTTAAGCTCAGTTATTGCAAAAGGTGTCGTTTTCCGCTTAAATAGACTTGGTATGACAATACGGATGATTGTCCATAACTGGAAAAACCATAGAAGTGAAAAAGACTAAGGACTTAACCATATATGAAAAAATTGAAGTTAGCTGTATTTGATTTAAGTGTAGGCTTGGCCCTCACCCTTCTGGTCACGGCCTGTTCTGGTTCTGAAGTTTCTCAAACAACTTCTTCCCCCGTTACTAATAGTCCATCACCTACTGTTGAGACTGCCCCCACCGAAAAATCCGCTGCTTCCTCACCTTACGGTGTTGATTTTTCCAAAGACACAGCCAATGTTTCGTTAGAGGGGTTTAGCTTTCCAGAAGATTGGGGTCGCTGGACTGATGGTTCCCCTGCCTCGATTAAGTTTGTTCAAAACCTACCCAGTTCTTTTGAGCTTATTTTCAAGGCCGCAGCTTTTGGTCCCAATGTTAACAAGGATATCATTATCAGCGTCGGCTCTCAGCAGCAAAAAATCCAATTAACGGATAAAGCAGCGGAAATTAAAGTCAAATTTACCGGAGTACCCGCTAATGAACGAACGATAACTTTCACGATTCCCGAACCTACCAGTCCCAAGCAACTTGGAGAAAAAGATGAAAGGAAATTAGGAATTGCTTTCAACACTTTGAACATTGTGGAAACAAAATAACTTTTATCTCTCTTTCGTCGGAAAGTCTTGCTATTTAATTAAGTTATCAATCTCTTGTCTAGACTAAAATAGTAAGATTCTCCTCGGAAAATTAATAACACTTCAAGAGGCTAGTTTTTTGATTCTAGGGATTTTTCCTTTTCTCCTGATTCCCAGTAATTGAGCAGAATCGCATTAACTGTATTACCGATCACATTTAATACGGTTTTAAAGCCATCGGTCAAGCGATCGACCCCTGCCACTAAAGCCACCCCCTCTAATGGTAAACCCGCCGCCGATAATACGGTAGTCATGGTAATTAATGCGCTGCCGGGGACCCCCGGGGTACTAAAAGAAACCAATAAACCACTCAATGCGATCGCTAATAACAAAGAGGGACTTAAAGGAACTCCGTAAACCTGAGCGATAAAAAGAGCATTAAATCCCTGTAAAATTGCCGAACCATCGCGTTTTAGTACCGTTCCCAAGGGAATAGCGAAACTGGCGATATCTTCGGGTAAACCGTATTCTTGAATTTCCCGCAAAACCACGGGTAAAGCAGCGTTAGAACTAGCAGTACCGAAAGATAAGGATAAAGACTCCGATAAAGAGCTAAAAAAGCGTCGAGGCTCTCCTTTGAGGGCAAAAAGGAGCAAAACATACACCCCAATCATCAAGGCGCTGGCCAAAAACAGACCAAAAACATAGAAAAAAAGTCTCGCCACTAATTCTAACCCCTGAGTGGCGATAACCGAAGCAATCAGAGCAAATACCCCCACAGGTGCTAGATAAAGAATCACCGATAGGATTCTCTCGCTGATTAGATAAAGACTGTCTATCAAGAGAATAAAAGGCTTTGCCCCCTCTTTGGCCAGTCCGATGCCGATACTAAATAAAACTCCCGTCACGATTACCTGTAAAAGATTGCCCCCGGTAAGAGCTTCTAGGGGATTAACCGGAATTAAGCTAATCAGCCAATCTCTCAAGGATACTGGTGTATTGGTGGTCATGGCGGCATTAGTGGCAAATCCCTCTAAACCTATCCCCGGTTTTAATAGCAACGCCGTCGCCATGCCGATTAACAGAGCAAGTGTACTGGTTAGCAGATAGCCAGTCATCAATCTGAGTAAATATCTACCGATCCGCGCAGCATTCTGTACCCGGGTTAATCCTAAAATAAGGGAAGAAAAAACGATCGGAACCACCACAAATTGAATTAAGCGCAGAAAAACCTCTCCCACCGGCGCGAGAATATAGTCATCTAAAGGTAGGATTAGCGCGGGAAAAAAACCATTGAGCAGCGCACCGAAAACAATTCCCGCACCCAGGGCGACTAAGATCAGAGTAGATAAATTCATGAGGTTAAGTTGAGAATTCCGAGACTAATTTGGGGCAGTATAGCACTAGGCTAATCTCATCGAACCATTCTGTCATTTTTTGCCACAAAAGGGAGAGATGAGCCAATAAAAGCCCATCTCTTGCTAATTTATCCCTATACTTTAGTGACAGCCAAGAAGACTTTACTTGTTACCATTACCCTGCATGGCTAAAACCGCATCGCGCAGTTTATCCGGCACTTCTTGCAGGTGATCCTCATCCCACTGGAAGAAACCGACACCCATAGTCAAAGAACGCAATTCAACGATAAAATCGTGCATTTCCGCTTGGGGTAGATAGGCCGTCACCTGATCCCAACCTTTCCACTCCTCAGAAGCTTCAAAACCCTGAATTTGACCGCGTTTACCACTAATTAACTGTAAAACCTTGGCGGTGTATTCTGAGGGAGCGAGAACCGTCACCGATAGAATGGGTTCTAATAAGACCGGATGACATTTAGGCAGTCCCTCCGTCATCGCTAGACGGGCCGCTTGTTTAAAAGCTTGTTCGGAACTATCGACACTGTGATAGGAACCATCGGTGAGGGTGACATCAATATCCACCACGGGGAAACCCAACGGACCATGACCGAGATATTCCCGCACTCCCGTTTCCACCCCGGGGATATACTGTTTGGGGACGACACCACCGACAATGCTTTCATGGAAGTGGAAACCTTCCCCCCGGGCCAAGGGTTTAATATCGAGATACACATCACCAAAAGCACCGTGGCCGCCGGTTTGGTGTTTATAACGTCCGTGGGATTTGGTACTGGTTTTGATCGTTTCCTTGTAGGGAACTTGGGGTAAATGGGTGGTCATCGGTAGATTATACTTGCGTGCTAGGCGATCGAGGGCTACTTGCAGATGAATTTCTCCCTGTCCCCAGAGAATCACTTCTTTAGTGTCGCCGTGTTGTTCCCAGTAGAGGGAAGGATCTTCTTCGATCAGTTTCGTCAAAGCTGAACTTAATTTAACTTCATCCTTGCGATTGACGGCGGCAATAGCGAGAGCAAAGACGGGTTTAAGCTGTAATCCTTTGGGAAGATCGGGTTTTTGACTGCCGCTGCTAACCACTTCTCCGGTGGCGATTCCCTCCAAACGACCGAGAGCGACAATTTCCCCCGCTTGGGCCTGCTGTAGGGGTTGCTGTTGTTGTCCCATGAGACGATAGATACCACCAATCCGCACACCGTTTAAGGCCATGCCATCGTTAAGGGTTCCCTGCCAGATTCGCCCTAGGGAGAGGCGACCGCCCTGGGGAGTAAAATAGGTTTTGAGGATTTGTACCACTGCATCTCCATCCGCACTGGGATCGAGACCGCGACGATTGGCGGTAATTGTCGGGGCCGGTGCTTCTTCTACTAAAGCGGTGAGGAGATGACGCACACCATAGTCCCGTTCCGCCATACCGAAGAACACGGGTACTATCTGATCGGCTCCCAGTTCTTGTTTTAAGTCTTGGAGAATTTCTTCCCGGGAGGGGTTAATATCTTCGAGGAGTTCTTCTAAAAGATGATCATCAAATTCGGCGATCGTTTCCAGCATTTCTTGTCGAGCGCTCTGTTCTTCTTCCTTGAGGTGGTCGGGTAAAGGTACAGGATCGGCGGGACTGTTAGGATGGTAATGATAAGCCTGTTCGTTGATTAAATCGATAAATCCGATAGTTTCGTTGTTCTGACGGATGGGATATTGTTGGGGAACGAGGGGACGACTAGAAACGGATTTGAGAGCTTGTAGGACTTCGTTAAAGTGACTATTACAGCGATCCATCTTGTTGATGAAGATTAGATGCGGAATTTCCCAATCATCGAGGAATTTTAGCAAGGGAGCCAGGGTGAGAACTCGATCGACCACCGGTTCACAAACGATAATAGCAGCACCGGCCCCGACGAGGGCATTATAGGTTTCACTGGCAAATTCGATCGAACCGGGGCAATCGAGAAAGGTAAAATTTAGGTCTTGGTATTGACTATGGGCAACGGAAACTTCTACACTCATCTGTCGATCCCGCGCTTGCGTGGAACTATCAGCGACGGTATTGCGATCGCTGATTTTGCCTTTTCTGGTGATCGCTCCTGTGACGAAAAGTAAACTTTCCAGTAAGGAGGTTTTTCCACTGGAGTAGGGGCCGACAAGGGCCACATTACGGGTGTTTGCTCCGATACTTTGATTCATACAGATACCCCCAACAATGATTTAGTGATTAGTTGTGGCGATTGGACGATATTTACACTCGATCGCCCTTGGGAAATATACTGTCATAGCACTGAAAATTACTCTCAGGACGTATTTAGAAGTGAAAGGCCTGTCTTGCCATAATTTTGCCCAGTGCTACAGGTGTATTCTTTCCTACTCTTCACCCTAACTCAGTCTCAAGCATTACATCCCATTCTCGCAATCTCTTGTAAAATCTCGCCTACTTTTAGTTAAGGAACTTGAATAAATGTTAACTAGGGTTTGCTAAATAAGTTTTTCGTGGGTGTGGGGTGTGGGCTTCGGCCGTGAGCTCAGCCGAACGGGTGTGGGGTGTGGGGTGTGGGGAAATGGGGAAATGGGGAAATGGGGAAATGGGGAGAATAAATAAAAATAATCTCCTGTCTCCTGAATCGGAGTCTCCTGAATCGGAGTCTCCTACCTCCAGGAAAAATTTTTTCAGCAAATGTTAACTAAGCTGTTGACTATCGAGAGTCTTTCTCATCAACCGGATTTACAAAAACGAGAGGCAGCCTGATATAGTGAGAGGTCGGGATGATGTTTATCAAGCAATTTTTATGTTAAAAGCTGGAATCGTGGGACTGCCAAATGTGGGTAAATCGACCCTATTTAACGCTCTGGTGGCTAATGCCAAGGCCGAGGCCGCTAATTTCCCCTTTTGTACCATTGAACCGAATGTGGGTGTGGTATCCGTCCCCGATGAACGTCTGGAGGTTTTGGCTAAAATCTCTAATTCTGAGAAAATCGTGCCGACGCGGATTGAATTTGTCGATATCGCCGGATTAGTCAAGGGTGCCAGTCGCGGGGAAGGATTGGGTAATCAATTTTTGGCTAATATCCGGGAAGTGGACGCGATCGTTCATGTGGTGCGCTGTTTTGATAATGATGATATTATTCATGTTTCCGGTTCCGTGGATCCGGCCCGGGATATCGAGGTGATTAATCTAGAGTTAGCTCTAGCGGATTTGGGACAGGTGGAGAAGCGGGTGGAACGTTTACGCAAACAGGCGAAAAATAGCAAGGAAGCCGCCGAAGAATTGGCTATCCTTGAAAAAATCCTAATTTGTCTTAATGACGGTATTTCGGCGCGAAAAGTGGATTTAAGCAAAGAGGAAGAAGAATTAATTAAAAATCTCGGTTTATTGAGTCGGAAACCGATTATTTATGCCGCTAATGTGAGCGAAGATGATCTGGCCACGGGTAACGATTGGGTAGAAAGTGTCCGTCAAATTGCCCAAGAGGAACAGGCCAAAGTTGTGATCGTTTCTGCTCAAGTAGAATCGGAATTAGTGGAATTGTCGGAGGAAGAAAGAAAAGATTTTCTCGGTTCTTTAGGAGTAGAAGAAGGGGGATTAAAATCTTTAATTAAAGCTACCTACGAGTTATTAGGACTGCGTACCTATCTCACCACTGGCCCCCAAGAAACCCGCGCATGGACGATTATTTCTGGGATGAAAGCACCCCAAGCAGCCGGAGTTATTCACTCGGATTTTGAACGGGGTTTTATTCGTGCGGAAACTGTGTCTTATCAGGATTTAGTTAATAGTGGCACGATGAGCGCGGCCAAAGAAAAAGGTTTAGTCAGAAGTGAAGGCAAGGAATACATTGTTCAAGAGGGTGATGTTTTACTATTCCGTTTTAATGTATAGCTAAAAATAAGTCAGGTGAGTGTCACCCACCTGATCAAAAGGCTGAATAATTAGCCTTGTCAAATTGAAAGATGCTCCGAATTTCTGCCCTAAACAATCTCTCAGCTTTTTTCACTCACTTTGGTTAACATTAAACTTAATTTTTTATCTCTTGACATACTCTAATTTAGATTCTATAATTAGGTATAGGGGCAAGTTCTTGTTTAATCAAGATGGCGATTATCTCTGTCCACTAAAAGACTGGTTTGCTAGGAGTCAAGGCTAAAAATATTCTATCTATTCAACTCTGGGAAGGTTTTTCTCAACAATACAAGACGAAAATATGACCATTTTTGAACGATTGACTAATTTTGTTCACCGAGTATTTAAGACTAATTTAGAAATTTTTCTTGAAGCATTGAAGCACAGCCCTAATGCACAGGGATATGTCAGTGGTTCAATCACGGAGTTGTTACTAAAAAAGAAACTTGAAGAAGAATATGGATTTGAAGTTCAACGAATTCGTGAAAAATGGGAAGGTAGGAAGCACCCAAATCACCATGGAGATTTTTATTTTCGCAAACCAGAATCTAATCTTTGGTATGTTGTGGAATCTAAAGGTGTAAAGTCAAATTCTGAAAAGTGGCATAAATTGTACAACTTCGAGAAATTAAAAATTTTTCTCATTGAACATTCTGGAAAAATTGATTGGATTGACCAGAATGGCAACATCGAAGAACAAGTTATCGAATGGATACATCGAGAATTGCCAAAGTTTCAAGATGAATTTTCAACAACCATTTATGAATATGAAGAAATTCAAAACTACAACCCACAACGAGAAACGGCCAAATCACGCGCAGTAAAGGCATTGAAGCATCTTTCAAGAGAAGAAGTAAATGCGTTATTTGACAGCCGCCTCAATTATGTTATGTCAAAGATTCGGGTCTTGGAAACTCACTTTGTTTCTGGCAAATCTGCTTCAAGCAACAGAACTCAAGCAACGCCTCGAAAAGATGAATTTAACGTTATTTCGATTGACATTTTTCTTCGGTATTCAGAGCATAAATTTCTTTTTGCCAACCCCCAACACCTAGAATCATCTGGTGACGATGAAAATCACTTACAGCAAAATTACATCATGGGATTTGTGTTTACTGATGAATCTGGCAACGCAAGATTAAGTATCACTGATGACTGGTATGAAAATCTAAATGATGTTTACCAGACATTGAAGGAGAAAAATAGTGTCAAAGAAGACGAAATGCAGGTTGATAATAGATATTTAATTACAGAAGAAGCAAATGGAGAGTTGTAACAAATGGACAGAAGACAGCAGCAAACTCGAAAAATGAAAGAGCAAGGATTGTTATTTTCCGAAGATAGCCTGTTACCTGAAAAACTCCCGCAAATTCAGGAATTACGACCTTCTAACAATCTTTCCGCAGTTTTTGAAGAGTGCCATAATTATATTTACGCCAACGAAGGAATGCTCAAAGACAAGATTTTTCACGAGATGGTTAAACTAATCATCATCAAACTTCATGATGAAAAATCTGCCAAGCAATCTGTAAATTTTGGCGTTACAGCAAATGAATATAAAGCCATCGTAGCAAATAAGTCCGATGAATTTATGTCGCGTCTCAGTCAATTATTTACCTCCATCAAGAATCATTATCGGGGATTTTTCACCGATGACACATTCAAGTTAAAACCTTTGACTCTTGCTTATATTGTAGGCAGGTTACAGTACATTAATTTAACTAAAACATCTGGCGATATAAAAGGGGAAGCCTTTCAGACTTTTGTAAATAGACACCAGCGTGGAGATAGGGGAGAATTTTTTACCCCTCACCCAATTGTCCGTCTTGCGGTTGAAATGATAGACCCCAAACCAAACGAAAAAATTATAGATCCTGCTTGCGGAAGTGGTGGTTTTTTAATTCAAGCAATCAACCATGTTCGACAAAATAACCCAGAGTTCGATATAGCAAGTTTTGTGCAAGAAAGTATTACAGGAATTGAATTTAATCCCGATGTCGCTCTTTCGGGAATGATTCGTTTAGTTTTTGAAGGTGGCACAGGTTCAGAAATTATCTGCACTAATGCGCTTATCGAAGATGAAAAATTAAATAATTCCTTTGATGTTATCTTGACCAATCCTCCTTTCGGAAATAAAGGCAAAGTAGAAGACCAGAAAATTCTTCAATCATATCTTCTCGCCCGAAAATGGCATAAATCAGCGTCCAATGGTTGGGAAGTTTCCCAAGCCGTTTTAGCGGGTCAGTCGCCCGATATTTTATTTATTGAGAAATCTATAAAATTATTGCGCGCAGGTGGGCGCATGGCGATTATTCTGCCCGATGGTTTATTACAAAATATCTCTAATGGACCGATTCGCCATTGGTTGCGCTCCCAAACAAAAATATTAGGTGTTGTTTCCATACCGCCGGAAGCCTTTGTACCCTACGGTACAGGAATCAAGACATCACTTTTAGTAGTTCAAAAATTACCAGCAGACAATGATTCTTGTTTTATGGCACAAATCAAAAAAATAGGCTATGACGTTAAAGGACAAACAATATATAAGCGCGACGAGTCGGGAGTTATAGCCCGAAAAAAATCAGGTTTGCCAATAGTTGACGATGATATAGATGATATTTCTCGCTCTTTTAGGTCATTTATCAATGGGGAATTTGCACAAAACAGCGATTGTATTTATACAGTTAAGAATACCCTGCTCAATTCGAGACTGGATGCCGAACATTATTTACCCAATGACCAAAAATTATTAGAACATCTAAAATCTATTGGGGCGAAACCTTTAGGTGAAATTGCCGATATTTTGAGAGAGGCGGCTGATTTTCGTTTAGCTAGGGATAGTGAAATTAGATATATAGCTATTTCCGATGTTGATTATCGTACAATGCAAGTTGTTTCTCAACAAATAATTAAGGCACACGAGGCCCCATCTCGCGCAACTTATAGATTGTACAAAGGCGATATTATTACAGCAATTTCAGGAGCAAGTACAGGAACACCACGCCAAGCAACAGCCCTAATCACGGAAGATGAAGACGGAGCAATTTGCTCAAATGGATTTTCAGTATTAAGAAATATTCAGGGAGTCGAGCCTTTGTTTTTATTAGTATATATGCGAACAGACTTTTTTTTGCGTCAGATTAAAAGGTACATGACAGGTCATGCTATTCCTACTATTTTAGTAGATGATTTGTCTAAAGTTTTAGTGCCTATTCCACCCGAATCTGAACAGCAGAGAATAGCAAAAAGTATGGCTGAAATTCAAGCAATTAGAAAAGAAGCGTTAAAAGCAAGTGAGAATGTTGTTAACCAAATGAGTCTTTTACTTGGCCAATTTGAGTAAAGCAAAAAGCAGGTTAAGCTTAGAAAAGGTCTTAAGGTGGTTGATTTATCCCAACCTTAAGACAGGACTAGAATAGCTAGGATAAATCAACAGGGATTCTCAATTCGCCCGGGAAATGTGCGTCACCAGGGCCGCCGATTGTAGGATAGGGGTAGTGGTGACGGAATCCGTCGCTAGGGTAAAGAGAGGATTGGAAAGGATACCGGCCAGGGAAGTGGCCACTAGGGAGAGGACAATGCCCACCTGTAGGGGACGCATCCCGGCAAGGGTCCAATTGATAACGGGGTAATTTTTCACCGCATCGGACATCTCTTGGGGTTCCTTGACCACCATCATTTTGACCACACGGATATAGTAGTAAATCGAGGCCACACTGGTGACTAAACCAACGAGGACGAGGGCATAAAGTCCCGCTTGCCAACCGGCCCAGAATAGATAAATCTTACCAAAGAAGCCCGCTAGAGGTGGAATTCCCCCCAAAGAGAGCAGACAGATGCTTAAACAGAGGGTTAGGAGCGGATCTTTCTGGTAGAGTCCCGAATACTCAGCAATCTGATCGGTTCCAGTTCTCAGAGCAAAGAGAATCACACAGGCAAAAGCCCCTAGGTTCATGAACAGGTAAATTAACAGATAGAAAATCATGCTAGAGTAACCCGCGTCAGTACCGGCGGTTAAACCAATCATGACAAAACCCGCCTGACCGATCGAGGAATAGGCTAACATCCGTTTCATGCTAGTTTGGGCCAAGGCGACCACGTTGCCGAGGATCATGCTCAAAATTGCTAGGGCGATAAAGATAAACCGCCATTGTTCGCTGACTAGACCGAAAACCGTCACTAATAGGCGAATTGCTAGGGCAAAACCGGCCGCTTTGGAACCCACCGAGAGGAAAGCCACCACGGGAGTGGGTGAACCTTCGTACACATCAGGAGTCCATTGGTGAAAGGGAACCGCCGAAATTTTGAAGGCGATACCGGCAATCACAAAAACTAATGCGATCGCTAAGGCCAGGGACTGACCACCGTTAACATCGGTTAATTTTTGGGCAATGGCACTTAAACTGGTTTCACCTCCGGATAAACCGTAGAGAAGGGAAACACCATAGAGGAAAATCGCCGAGCTAGAAGCTCCAATTAACAGGTATTTTAAAGCGGCCTCGTTCGATCGAGGATCCCGTTTCATGTAACCGGTCATTAGATAGGAGGAAATACTGAGCATTTCTAGGGAGATGAAGATCATCACCAATTCACTAGCGCCAGATAGGAACATTCCCCCGAGGGTTGCGGTGAGCATAATGGCCAAGAATTCCGCTAGGGAGGTTCCCGCTTGTTCCACATAACGGATAGACATCAGCACTGTGGAGGCGGTAGAAAGAGCAATAATCGCCCTAAAGACGATACTGAGATTATCCCCCTCAAAAGCCCCTAAAAAGGCCACTGGTTTCGGATTGTCCCAGGTAAAGTAGAGAGCAACCACAGCAGCGAGCAGACCAGCGATCGCAACGTAGGGCAGCCAACTTCTGGCACTCCGTCCCACGATTAAATCGCCGATTAAAATCACCATCAGGGTAATAATCAGGATTCCTTCGGGCCAGATAACGCCGGCGTTTAGCTGACTGGCAACAAGACTAGAAAAATCCATATTGATTGAGGTTAAAGGAATTTGAAGTTAAAAAAGGCTTAATACAAGCTTAGGGCATTTGATCAGCGATTCAGTGATCAGTTATCAGTGATCACTGATCAGATGTGATTTTTCAGTTTACTGATCGCCGCTATCGGGTTAAAATATCTAAAAACCCAGATAAATTTGACATAATCTTAGCTTTTATGGGTAGTGTAGTTGTCTCGTGTCTTTTTTATCCTCCTGTCTCTGATTCTCCTCTGCAAAGGGAAAATCTTTGATTTTTGCAGCAGAGCTAATTTCTGATGGTGACAAGTTGTCACCGAAATGTATCCACGTTAACAGGGAAAAAGTGAAAACTCAGGAAATCATGACATAGACTGGCATCGTTAGTTGTCATTGAAGGATTCTGGTAAAATCAGGCTAGGGAAACCCCCGAAAAATCACTTGTTTTCGAGCCATCCGCTTGATTTTGTTGTTGAAAAACCTTCTAGTTCGCTCCATCCTTTTCCTTTAGCGATCGCTTGAATGAGTAACGAAACCTATCTCAATCATCCTACTTTCGGTCTATTATACAGAGTGTGTCTATTAGAAGAACATCAGGAATTATTCACCACTCTTTATGCCCAACGTCTTTTTTTTCTGGTGACGGTGGGACCCAAAAAAGTCTCGTTCGATCCGATTAGTCGTTCCGATGCTCGTCTTTTGGTGGAAAACCGGCTGCGGAATTTGCGACGGCGCAGTAATGTGCAAGAATTTAACAGTCTCAACCAAACTTATCAACAAACCTTTTCAGTCTAGTTCATGACGATCGCTAGTCGTATCGAGTCAATCCGTCTTACCCTACCCCCCTCCACGCGCCTGATTGCTGTCAGTAAACAGGTATCGAGCGATTATATCCGTCAAGCTTACCAAGCAGGAGTGAGAGATTTTGCTGAAAGTAAGCTACAGGAAGCAATCTCGAAGCAGCAAGAACTAAAAGACCTGCCAGATATTTCTTGGCACTTTATCGGGCATCTACAGGCAAATAAAGCCCGCAAAGTCCTAGAATCTTTTGATTTAATCCATTCCCTCGATAGTTTAAAATTAGCCCAAAGACTCGATCGCCTAGCGGCGGAATTAGAGATTAATCCCCAAGTTTTGCTACAGGTGAAAGTTGTCCCCGATCCCGATAAGTTCGGTTGGGACAAGGCCGAATTGTTAGCAGATATTCCCGCTTTAGTCAACTGTGAACAGCTAAAAATTCAGGGTTTGATGACAATTCTGCCCCAGGGATTATCCACTGGGGAAAAGTTAGCCGCCTTTGAAAAAACCAGCGATTTAGCCCGAATAATCGAGAATAGCTCTAGTTTATGCCTGCCTCATCTATCCATGGGGATGTCTAACGATTATCCCCTCGCCCTCAAGGCTGGAGCCACTTTGATCCGGGTGGGAACTGGCATCTTTGGCGAACGCATTTACTGAACCATCTCCGTAAATTTACAGAAAAAACCCCTAGAAAATTTAATAATTGGTGACAATATATCTTAAAATTACAGCGTCTAGTCTAGAAAATGGTGGTTAGAAATGAGGAATTGACTTTTTCCCAATCCCTGAAAACTATCCCCTGATAACTGATAACTGAAAAGAGGGAACTAACCGCTGCCTCCAGACGACTAAAATGACTAACCCTTAACAAAACAGTTCCCCTGTACCAAATGAGAGCAACAATTGTTAAAGGCCAATAAATAACCCCGACTCTAGACAAGACCACCCAAAAAAAATCTTTTGAAGGACCTTAGACTGTGAACAACATTTTTACCAAGCTCAAAGATTTTGTCGGCATCTCCGAACAACCAGAAGACGAAGACGAAACCGACTACGAAGAAATGAACTGGGAAAAGTCTTCCCCGCAAGATAGGGATCAAAACGAAGAAGAAGAACCCCTTAATCGTCGTCAACGCGAACCTTTAAATCTCAATACAGCCACATCTATGGGACTCAACAGAAGCAACGTGATCGGTATGCCAGGTATTAACAACAATAATGCAGAAGTGGTCGTGATCGAGCCCCATTCCTTCGAGGAAATGCCCCAAGTTATCCAAACCCTGAGAGAACGCAAATCGGTGGTTTTAAACCTCAACGTCATGGATCCCGAAGAAGCACAAAGAGCCGTGGATTTTGTCGCCGGTGGCACTTATGCAATTGATGGTCATCAAGAACGCATCGGTGAGAGTATTTTCCTATTTACCCCCAGCTGCGTTAAAGTTAGCACCCTTTCCGGAACCATTCACGATATCACCGACAACCCGAAAATGGCTCGTCCCGTTTCCCCCGCACCTGTTTGGGGCGCCGAAAGCAGTCGATTAGCTCAATGAATTCTCCCAGAGTCCTCTCGTCAAGTTTGTCGAAGCTAGAAATCGATCGATTCTCGAGAGGATGTGTTTTTTCTGGGTAAGACCTCTAAATCTGCCTTTTTTTCTTTTTACTTTTTACTTTAAAAAATACTGTGTCTATTCGCTTAGGAATTATTGGCGGTGGAGTGATGGCCGAGGCCATTCTCAGCCGTTTATTAAAAAAAAATATTTATAGTCCCGAAACGGTGTTAGTCAGTGAACCCCAATCCCAACGGCGTAACTTTTGGGTTAATACCTACGGAGTGCAAGTCAGTGAGGATAACCGGGAAGCCGCCAGAGCAACTGAGGTATTAATCTTAGCGGTAAAACCGCAAATTTTAGAGCAAGTAGTGAATAGTTTGCTGGGAATACCCGAAAAACCCCTAATTATCTCGATTTTAGCGGGAGTTACCCTCAATCGCTTAGAAATGGGCTTTCCCGATCGCCCCGTCATCCGGACGATGCCCAATACCCCCGCCACGGTGGGACAAGGGGTTACAGCGATCGCAGCCGGTCGTCATGCGGAACCAGAACATCTGGCCGTAGCTAGAGATATTTTTGCTGCGGTCGGTTCGGTGGTGGAAGTTCCCGAGGCTTTGATGGACGCGGTAACGGGATTATCGGGATCGGGCCCGGCATTTGTGGCCCTAATGGTGGAAGCTTTAAGCGATGGTGGTGTGGCGGCTGGATTACCGCGAGCGATCGCGTCTCAATTGGCCATAGAAACAGTTTTAGGGACGGCAACCCTATTAAAAGAATCGGCCATACATCCGGGTGAATTAAAGGATCGCGTCACTAGCCCCGGGGGAACGACGATTGCCGGGGTGAGACAATTAGAAAAAGGCTCTTTTCGATCGACTATTATCGAGGCAGTGGTGGCGGCCTATCATAGATCTAAAGATTTAGGGCGTAGTTCCGAAAAGTAATCTTGGTATCTTTTTTAACCCATAACTGATGTGTCGATCTGTGATCAAATACGCAGCAATTCTTGTCCAGAAAAAGTTATCGTTTTTTCTTTTTTACCGGTTTTTGAGCCACTTTTCGAGAACGTTTATAGGCCGATCCGATCCAATCACTACAACTATGACTCATTGCCCCTAATTCTAAACCTAGGAAAATAGCGATCGCTACCCGGGGATACTGTTGCCATAATGCGATCGCTTGCTGCGGCCACAGTCGCCAATCCCAGTCTATACCCCAGAAACTTTGCAGGATGGGAATGATGATGATCGCCGCTAGTAAAAGAAAACTACCAAGATAAAATAACCGAAAAATTGTGCCGATCAATAAACCGTGGGATAACCAACCCCGATGACGGATCATGGAACGATAGGGTAGCCACAACCAGCGCAGATAACCCCAACGTTTGTATTGTACCGAGTGGATGTCAAGATCCGGCCCAAACAGGAATCCGCTAAACAAATAACTGGCCAAGAGTAACAGGGTTAATTTACCACTGCCACTGACCAAAAAACTCGCCCCCGCAATCGGTAGCAGCAAAATTAGGGTAATGCGATCGTGAGTTCGACCAGAGGGCATCGGAAAAAAATTAACTCGCTCAAAAAAATAATATACTTTTTTGAAAATATATGTTATGCTGAGAAAGTGCGAAATTGATTCGGGCGTTTAGCTCAGTGGTAGAGCGCCTGCCTTACAAGCAGGATGCCGTAAGTTCGACCCTTACAACGCCCATTTTATTCGATCCTTGCCTAGTCAAGCTCTCACTCCCGATCGCAGGTTGAGATTGAAACTATTGAGGGGAATTGTTGCTGGAAGGCAAAATTAGGACTAATTGCTGGTAAGCTAGTCAGTAGGTGCTAGGATTAATTTATCGCAGCACAGCGGTTATATGGCCAATTGGAAATGTATTAAAAATTGTGGAGCTTGTTGTCAACTAAATCCCGATGAGCGTCCTGACTTAGAAGAATATCTGACTCCCGCACAATTAAGTCAATATCTCAGCATGGTGGGGGAAGAAGGTTGGTGTATAAACTTTGATCGCCAAACCCGTCTCTGTACCATTTATGACCAGAGACCAGAATTTTGTCGTGTTCAACCCGATATTTTTGCCAAAATGTATCAAATTGAACCGGGAGAATTCGATCAATTTGCGATCGATTGTTGTCATGAACACATTGAGGATCTTTATGGGGAAAATAGCCTAGAAATGAATAGCTATCGTCAGCAAGTAGGCTAAGATTTATCCCTATCCCAGAAATAACTCGGACTGGAAAGAAAATAAGTGGTCTGGTTATTTTTCCTACCTTCTCGAGGGCTAAACCAGTAAAATTACGGAATTGATTGTTTCCCTGTTGAGGAGAAGTCTATAGGAAACTCAAAACCTCTAGTAGAGGTGCAGAGTTTGAGTTCAGGACAGGGAAAAACTATCATGGAAAAACCAGAAAAACAGCGCCGCAGACGCGGGGTTATCCTTACCACCACGGGACTAGAAAAATTACTTACTGCTAAACAAGAAGCGGAATATCGGGATAATCGCGGTTATCGCTTCACCCTAGAAGTCCTCAGCGAGAAAACTCTTTTAGGGGTAGATACTTTGATGAAGGTATTTGCTTGTGAATCGGGAGTGGATAAACAAACCCTGAAACATTGTTTTCAAGCTTTTAATTTAACTTTAGAAAATAGCGATTATTATCGTCCTAACTTACCAGAAACTAATACTATTAATCCTCAACTATTGCCTGAATTACCAGAGGGACAAGTCCCCCTCGATTCCCCCTTTTATATTAACAGAAATAATCTAGAACAGACTTGTTATCAAGAGATATTACGCCGCGGTAGTCTTATCCGGATTAACGCACCCAGAAAAATGGGAAAAACCTCCCTGATGGCCAGAATTATTAATTATGCTCAACAACAGCAATACCATACACTTTATTTCAGTTTTCGGTTAGCAGAAAGCTCAATTTTTCAAGATTTAAATCACTGGCTGCGTTGGCTTTGCGTTAGTATTAGTCGCCAGTTAGATTTAGATAATCATCTCCCAGAGGATTGGGATGAATTCTTAGGGGGTAAAATTAACTGTAAAATCTATCTAGAAAAGCATATTCTCCCCCATCTCGATCGCCCTTTAGTGCTTGCCTTTGATGATCTTGAATATCTTTTACCCTATCCACAGCTAAGGGAAGAATTTTTTAGTATTCTGCACCTCTGGCACGAGGAAGGCAAAAACAAACCTCTCTGGCAAAAATTACGTTTAATTGTTGCCTATTCCCCTGCACAGGAGCTTGATAAAACCTCAGATACCTATCAATCTCCTTTCAGTCTTGGTTTACCGATCGAATTGCCTAATTTTACCAGCGCACAAGTACGAGAATTAAGTCAAAGACAGGGATTAGATCAGAATTTTGACTCCGAAAAATTACGGATATTTCTAGGGGGTAATCCCTATTTAATTCGTCTTGCTTGCTATCATCTTGATCGGGGTAATTGTACCCTAGAAACCATTTTGGCTACTTCTATCGGCGAGGAAAATAATATTTTTGCAGGCCATCTTAAACGTTTACTTTGGCATCTGCAATACTTAAAGGGCAATTTAGCGGCTATCTTTGCTAAGGTGGTGATGGCAGAAAAAGACATAGAAATTGATTTAATTGCCGCTTTTCACCTAGAAAGTCTCGGACTAATTCACCGACAAGGTAAGTTTTGCCGAGTCAGTTGTCCTCTCTACCGTCAATATTTTAGCGAATATTTCCGGCAACGTTCTGTTTTTTTGCCTCGAAAAACTTCTATCTTCGCCAAAAAAATTACGCTTGCTCACTTTGATACTTCCGAAAAAAGTCGCTATGCCATCTAGTTTATCGAATGTCATTATGAGGGAGTGATACTAAATCCTGTTTAAAAAGTATAGGAGAGTGGCAAGGGGGTTTTTAAAGTTCGAGTGGGATAGGCTTGTAGTTCCTGTGTTTTACGAATAAAACTTTTCGTACTCATCATGATCGCCAATCCAAAACCAGGTCACTGTATCCCCTGACAGCACCCCCAAAGCTCGATGACTCTTCGTTACACGCACTGACCAAATATCTTCGTCGCTGTCAATACACTTAAAATGTAACGACGGATGAAACGGATTCTCTACCCATAACCGATATGCTTTCTTGGCTCCGGCTTTGACTGCTGGCTTCAAGTCGCGATACTTCTGCCAAAATGAAGGCAATGTTGCGGAATTCATAGCTGCTCATAATCCATCGGCGCGGACAATCCTGCTGCAATCTCTTCTTTGGCTTTTCGGGCTGCTGCGACTAGATTATTCTTCGTCTGTTTAAACGACTGATCCCATCGTTTTTCTTCTTCAATTTCTGCAATATAAGCTCGAACATAATCTACTAACTGCTCTTGAAGCTCATCAGGCAGAGACTCAACCATCTTGATGATCGTGGTAATAGCAGGAGAGGGCATGGTATCTATCAGCGTAGTAGGTTTTCTCTATTCTACAACGTCCACCGCAAACCAAAAATGATATAATCGGTGCGTGGATTGTTAATTTTAGTTTTTTGACCGGATTTGTAACCGCAAACACGCACCCTACACTTTATTATCCTCGCAAAAAAAATTACGCTTGCTCACTGTAATACTTCCGAAAAAAGTCGCTATGCCATCTAGTTTATGATGCGTTACGCACTCGACTAACATAGCCTACATTCTATGTTTTAGATGCTAGGGTTGGGAGATGGAAGAATTAAGAATTGTCAATTGAACACCGTTATCTCTTTCATAAACTATCACGACGGGAAAGGTTAATTTAGCTTCTTTTTTTGGTAACGCTGGGAAAATATAGGAATAACCATTGCCTTTGAGCAACAGTCGCCAAATTCTCGGTTTATCAGGGTTACTAATATCATTAAGTTCGTTATCTAATAAACGTTTGTAGGATTGAAGATCGCCGATAATCCTAAAATTAGGTAGGTTAGTTTTTGTGGAACGACTTTCTAAGGGATTATTAAATTTTCGTCCTAAACTGGCATCTTGAGGCATAACAATCGTGACAATCGGTAAAGAAGAAGTTTCATTAACAGCATCTTTCCAAGCATCATCTTTTGCTTGCCAGGTTGCCAGCCAAAAAAGAGCCATCAGTACAAAAATAACGATAATAAATTCATTCAATAGGGATGATAAAAAATTAACGATCTTAGCTTGAGATTTACTCAAAGCAATCGGTAATCTTTTCAGATATTTTATTAGCCATCTTTGCCCAGCAAAGGTGATGACAGTAGCACCTATAATCACCAATAAAAATAGGATTTTTCTAGGAATTGCCCAAAGGTCTCCAAAAAATGTTTGAAAAGCGGCAAAATAAAAGGATTCGTTAGGAAGACTCAGAGTCGTAACTTCGAGGTAAAAAAAGCTAAAGTATGCCCAGCGATAAATCCAGCCAGTAAAGTAAAGAGCGGCGGCTAATAAAACCAATACACTAATTAGTTTACCGAGAGGATTAAATTCTGAGGAATTGTCGGGATCAGTCATGACAAACTGCTTGGGATGGTTGAAGTGAAAAAGGAGATGTTAAAATTCTATCATCTCTTATTTATTTCGATATTGAGGGGTTAAGTCGGATGATGAAAGCTATTTTGCGGGGGAGTATTTTCTCTTTGCTGTTGCTGGGAGTAGCAAGCGATAGGCGGTTAGAATGGCTTCAGGGTTCTGTCCGCAGTCAGGAAACGGCGTTAGAGGTGGCTGTACCAGATAAGGCGACGGTGGTACTCAAGCGGGGAAATCCTCTGACGGGACGGTTAACAGCTTTTAATCAGGCAAGTTTGAGACTGTCGGCGGGGGGTTATTCAGAAACAGTTCCTCTGAATCAAGTTAAATCGATAGAATTTCAAGGAGATGTCTGGATTGAGGGTGAACCTCTTCCTTCTCGTATCCGAGGTTATGTTAAAACTTGGCCTGGAGTTCCTGTCACAGCTTTCAGGTTACAAAATCCTCCCCAGTCGGCTAAAGTCAACTTAAATAGGGTATTAACACCTGAAGAATTGCGGAAGCTACTTAATATCAAAGACAAGGTTCATGTACTATCTAAAATTAGTTTTGACTCACCTCAAAAAATGACTTTAGAAGCCTTCAATATGCCCAAAAAATAACTTATGTTTATTCCCCGTCTTAAGATTTTTGGTAAATTAGCAATCTCTGTGATCATCTTAATGATGGTTTCATCTTGTTCCACTGAGCCAAAAAACCGTAGTCAAATAACTCCCGTTCCTCAAAATTCGCCTAATCTTCAACAGCAGCAAAGAATTGCGTTAGTGATTGGCAATGAAAATTACCAAGTTGGTAAGCTCGATACGCCGCTTAATGATGCCACAGATATGGCTAATGCTTTGAAGGAATTAGGTTTTGAGGTAATTTTGCTTAAGGATTCTTCTAAACGACAAATGGATGATGCTCTCGATCAGTTTTTCACTCGGATTAATCAAGGTTATGTCGGTTTATTTTATTATGCAGGTCATGGAATGGAGGTAGAAGGAGAAAATTATCTCATTCCTGTTAATGCTCAGATTAAAGCTGAAAAAGATGTTGAGTATGAGTCAATGCCTTTGGGCAAAATACTCGGCAGAATGGAAGATGCAGGTAATCGAATTAATATTGTGATTTTAGATGCTTGTCGCGATAATCCTTTTCGTAAATTTTGGCGGTCGTCTAGCAGGGGATTAACAGCACCATTACAAGCAGCATCAGGAACTTTAATTGCTTTTGCTACTGCGCCGGGAAAAGTCGCTAGTGATGGTACTGGACGGAATGGATTATTTACTTCCTACTTATTGAAATATATTAAAACTCCCAATATGGAAGTGGATTTAATGCTGCGAAAAGTACGCTCTGATGTTGCTAAAGATACTAATGATTATCAAGTTCCTTGGACTTCATCTTCTTTAATAGGAGAATTTGCTTTTAATCAAAAAACTGAAACAACCTCTCCTATTGTGACTAGCCCACCTGTTCCTAACCCTAGCCCATCTATTGCTGCTGTACCAACGCCAAAACCGACTCCTTCACCTATTCTCAACCAGCCAGGAACTACCCTCATCTCTAGGTCAACAGGAGTGAATTATACTAACCTGCGAGACCTACTAGCAGCAGGGAAATGGAAAGAAGCAGATAAGGAAACAAATAGGGCGATGCTTCAAGCTGCTAAGAGGGAAAAGGAAGGGTGGTTCAGAGATGTAGATATTGACAACCTTTCTTGTGAAGATTTACGCATGATTGACCAGCTTTGGTTGTCAGCTAGTAAAGGTAAATTCGGCTTCAGCGTTCAGAAAGAAATCTATGAGAGTCTCGGTGGCACGAGAGAGTATAATGGGGAAGTGTGGAACCAGTTCGGCGATCGCGTCGGCTGGAGAAATTGGAGAAAAGTAGGATGGTTGTACTACTCAGACCTAACCTTCGGACGAGAAGCCCCCAAAGCGCACCTCCCGGTGTTTCTTCTGGGCGATCCAGATCGGGTAGATGGATCTTATAATAGATGGAAGATTCTTCTCTCGTGCAAAAGCTTGTAACCTGTAGAATATAACGATCTCAGGTTTTTTGTCAAGTCTAATTTTAGGAGTTTTGCTCACGGAAACATCTGCTTTTCACAGAACTCGATACTTAACGATGTTGATGTCTATTATCGCGGAATTTCTAAGTTTAATTTAGGGGATAAACAAGGGGCGATCGCATAATTCTTTTCAACGAGGTTATGAGCTATCCAGCAATTCGATACCCATAACCATCACCTGATTGCATTTATTGATTTTTCATCGCATACTATTTAAAAAGAAACGTGCCAAAGACAAAAATCATCTTTTATCAAGAAGTAGAAGGCATCTCGCCCGTTGTTGAGTGGATTCAGAAATTACTCAAAACTGATAAAAAGGATTTGCCAAATGTATAACCAAAATCGAACAACTTGCCGCACAAGGTCATGAACTGCGCCGCCCTGCTGCCGATTATCTCAGAAATGATATCTGGGAGCTTAGAGCCAAACAGGGAACCATACAATATCGAATCCTCTATTTTTATCATGGTCAAAATATAGCAATTATTGGTCATGCTCTTATCAAAAAAACTTCCGCCGTTCCCTCACAAGACATCGAGAGAATTATCCAAAGAAAAGCACAATTTAAACAAAATCCAGAACTTCATACTTATCAAGGAGAAATAAACAATGCCTAAAACCACAGATGCCGTAAAAATCATTCACCAAATGATTGCAGACGATCCCACAATCAAAGAACAAATTGCCCTAGAATCCCTCAACTCAGAAATCGCACAATTGATTTATGACGCTCGTATGAATGCTGGATTAACTCAACAACAACTAGCCGACCTAATCCATGTTGAGCAATCCGTTATTGAAGATCTAGAAGACGCTGACTATCAAGACAATCCCCTAATAATGCTACAAAAAATTGCCACTGCCCTTAATCAACGAGTCAAAATGAGCCTTGTTAGTAGCTTGTAGGGTGCGTGTTTGCGCGTATTTAAAGGAGATTTGTTAATAATTAAATTATGATTGCGCCGTAACGCACCATCTTAAGAAAATTGCTGCGTTACGCTATCACTAACGCACCCGACAAGAGCCGCTACTGTGTCCTCTGTGGTTTTTATTATGATTATTTAACTGCTACCGAATATCCCCCCCGCAGTAATCTCTCCCTAGTAACAGGTTTCTAGTTCTTGTTTGATATTCAGGCAGAATGAATGATATAATTGGTGCGTGGGGCGTGGCTCTCTCGTGCAAAAGCTTGTTACCTGTAGAATATAACGATCTCAGGTCTTTTGTCAAGTCTAATTTTAGGGGTTTTGCTCACGGAAACATCAGCTTTTGGGGAACTCGATACTTGACACTATTTAATTTATCATTTGTTAGAAAACTCACATATATAAAAGCTTTAATATGCCAAAAATACAACTTATTTTTTACCAAGATGAAAGAGGTAATATACCAATTATAGAATGGCTTGATAGTCTTCCTGGCAAAGCTCAAAACAAATGCTTTATCAAATTACAAAGACTGGCAGAACTAGGATATGAATTACGCAGACCAGAAGCAGACTTTTTGCGGGACAAAATTTATGAATTGAGAGTTAATTTTAAAGGAATAAATTATAGAATTCTTTATTTCTTTTATAAAAACAAAGCTGTGGTCATTTCTCATGGTATAATTAAAGAAAAAGAAGTTCTACCACTGGAAATCGAGCAAGCAATTAAAAACAAAGCTAAATTTGAAAAAAATCCCGAATTACACACCTATTTTCAGGAGTTGATATGAATACACACCAAACGACAGCCGATGGCTTACAAATTCTTTACCAACGTTATTATGCTAATAATCCAGAACGTCAATTAGAATTAGAAAAGGCTCGTATTGATGACGAAGTAGCCAGAAAAATATTTAAGATTAAGGAAACACATCATCTTTCAACAAAAGCTTTAGCAGAATTAATTAATACTGATGAATCTATTATTGAAGCCTTAGAAAATGCTGACTATGAAGGAAACTCTTTTTTGTTGCTAAATCTCATCGCTACAGCCCTAAAAATAAAGGTTAAATTTGAATTAGTTTCAGCCTAATTGTTTCAGTAATTTGCTACAATGAGAATAAGATGTCGCGCATTTAAACAATGACAATGATAAACCTAGAAACGATTCAAGAAGATATTGAGTCCCTTCCCCCCGACGCACAACAGACTATTCTTGAACTTGTAGATATTCTCAAAAAACGATATTCTCCCAACCCACAGGAAATGAAAGAGCAGCGAACAGAAGATTGGTCTGACTTTATCGGTTGTATAGAGGCTGAACCGGACTTTTCTTTTGAATTATGAATTATCAAAAAAAATAGAAAAAACAAATAGATATTCGGGAACGTTGTTTTGAGTATGCACTGCGAGCAATTAAACTTTATCAATCAACAATAATTTGAGAAAATGAACCAAAAAACCTACCAACTAACCTTAAACTTTGACCAGATTTTAGATTTGGTTAAACAACTCCCAGAAAGTGACAAAATAAAACTCAGTAAAGAACTCGAAAAAGAAACTTTAAATCAAAAATTAACCCAACTTCTAGAAACTTTTAAAACTGATGAGCTTTCCTTAGAGACAATTACCGAAGAAGTGGAGGAAGTTAGGGCTGAAATTTATGGACAACAAGCCACCAATTAAAGTTATTATTGATACTAACCTTTGGATTAGCTTTCTTATTGGTAAACAGTTAGCCAAAACTCTTCTGCCGATTTTTTCTCCACAGCTACTTAATGAGATTAACCTTGTTACCAAAAGACCAAAATTACAAAAGCATTTTTCCCAAAGAAAAGTTCAAGAGTTACTTGAGCTTTTAAGCATAATTGGGTTATGTATTGAGACTAAATCAAAAATTAATATCTGTAGAAACGCTAAAGATAACTACCTTTTAGCCTTAGCCAAAGATAGTCAAGCTGACTTTTTAATTACAGGCGATCAAGATTTATTAATTTTGCAACAATTTGGAATAACTAAATAAGACTTCTAGACTTTTTGTCAATCAAAAAGTACCAAATATGGGAGTGATCGGGTGGAAAATTCAGGGACTTTTTCCCTGAAAATTAGGTAATTGACCCCCTCAAAATCGGTAAAACCCTACACCCCACACCCCACACCCTACCCCCACGAAAAACTTTTTCAGCAAGCCCTAATTAAATTATGATCGCGCCGTGACGCACCATCTTAATTTGTAGGGTGCGTTAATGTTCTCGGTTCTTCTCTTTTTCTCACCTAACGGCTGGTCGATTTTTTTGAGAAAATTGAGTTAATAATCTCTAGGTTGAGTTAAGGTTTGTAGTTACGCTTTAGTGCCAACTTCTGGGGAAAATCGGGCTAGAGCATCGACATTGCTTGTATTCCCAAGACTTGCCTGACTTGCCTTTACTGTTCTTTGTGGCGAGAAAAAGCCAGATCAGCAGTCTCGATTACCTTTAATAGCTGTTCGATGCGGTTTTCCGTTGGGGGGGCTAAACAGGGAAAAACGACTAAACCGGGGATTTGATTGGCTACCTCGGTGACAGCCACATCAAGGGTGACTAGGGGTAAATTAGCTAGGGTTTGCGACTCGCTCAAGGTTTGCAGATAAGAGTATAAATCCTCTGTGATCGAACTATCGATTAAGATAGCGTCCACCTCCCAGACAGTAGCTAAAAGTTCCGCCTGTTCGCAACTATCGGCCTCGATAAAACGATAATTCTCCCGGACTAATTGATTATTCCAAATCCAGCTAAAGGAAGATAAATCGGAGAAATTGGGGGCATAATGGCCGTGTAAACGCAGCAGAGTCGGAGCAGTGCGCCGTTTGCGGCTAGGAACAGGGGAAACGGTCAGATTCAGGCAAGCTTGCAGCGCAGCCGATGTGATCGGCGGAACCAGAAAACTATCGGCCCCTTGCTGTTGACTGCGGTTGCGATCGGAATCGGCGGCGGTGACAATAACTTTTATATCTTTGGTTTGGGGATGGGATTTGAGCAGCGTTAACACATCCCAACCGGACAAGAGGGGTAGATTGGGATTGAGAAAAACACAACGGGGTTTTAACTGCCGGGCTTTTTCGATCGCCTCAGTGCCGCTACGAGCGATAATGGCTTTTAATCCCAATTCACCTAAGCGATCGACAAACTGTTCGATCACTTGGGGATTAGCTTCCACCAGCAACACCAGACGCTGGGGAGTGGCTGACTCCTGATCTACACCTTGGGGATGAAGTGGCAGTAGTAAAGTAAATTGACTGCCTTCCCGAGCTTTGGAGACAAAAGATAGATCGCCACCGTGACAGCGTGCTAATTTTTGGCTGAGGACTAAACCTAAACCGGCGCCCTCAAATTGACGGGTGAAAGGACTTTCTAGCTGTTGGAATTTCTGAAAAATCAGATGCTGGGATTCTTCCGGAATACCGATTCCTGTATCCCAGACGGTAAAAGCCAGCCAATTTTCCCAACGATTAACTTTAATACCCAAATTACCGCCATCAATGGTGAATTTTACCGCATTATCTAACAAATGCACTAACATCTGTTGTAAACGGGCTTCATCGGCCAGAACATAGTCTAACCCCGATTCGATGTCAAGATGATAGCTGCTGGGGAGATCGAGACGTTGGGGATATTTATCGACGATGATATCGTAAACCCGTTGACAGAGGCGATCGATTTTGACTCTAGATAAAGTTAATTGTAGTTGTCCTGTCTCTAGGCGGGTTAAATCGAGGAGATCATTGACCAAAGCCATCAACTGGCGACCGCTGCGATAGATTAAATCGGCATATTTGGACTGTCGGGGGTTAAGTTCACCGATTTTTTGTTCGCGGAGCAGACTGGAGAGACCGATAACGGCGGTGAGGGGCGATTTAAACTCATGGCTAACACAGGCGAGAAATTCATCCTTAAGACGATTTAAATGGACTAAATCGGCATTTTTAACCGCTAATTCCTGACAATATTGCTGTTGTTCGGTGATATCGGTGGCCAACAGTAACCATAGTCCCGAAGCTTTCTCGATCAAAGGATAATTATCCGCCAAATTTAACGGCACGGACAACAGTCGCCAAGTCTTGGCTAAACCCGATGTCACCGTTTCTAGACGCTGGGGAAACAGGGGGGGGGGTGGGGGATGGGAGGGTTAAGGGGTCATTAACTAAAGCCAAGGCAGAGTTATCGATATTAGCGGGGAAAGCCGCCCCGATTTGTTGACACCAAGCCTGATTTTGGTATAAAATCCCTGCTTCTGGACTGTAGAGCAGCAGCGGCAGCGGTAATTGTTCCAGAAATTCCAGAGGACGATCGCTGCGGGGGGGGGTAATGCGATCGCTGATGCGGAGCTGCGGGGGAGGATCATCGAGAATCGAGCGCCCGAGACAAAATTGCAGAAGTTTGCCCGTGTCTAAGCGTCCTAACAGTTTGCCCTGAGCATCCACTAAAATAGGGGCTTTTGCGAGCGCTTCCCCCGTCAGGGTAGCCAGAAACTCACTCACGGCCATGCGCGAGTTAAGAGGGATAATTGGACGCAGCCAACCGCTTAGATCGAGACGGTTGCAGGAGGGGTTTCTGGTTTCGTGGTGCTGTTGTTGATAGAGGAGGTAAGCAATCAGGGCTTGACTCTCAATCAGTCCTAGGGGACAATACCGCTCATCCACCACCACGATCGCTTCTGGATTGCCCCTGTTAATTAAATCGCAAAGACTGGCCCTGTCGATAATTAATTCACAGGTAGTGACAGATTGATTAAAGTGATGGAGACTGAGGGTAACGCTAGGCATGGGGATAATTGGGGAGGGCGGTGGCGGTAACTTTAGGGCATAATTAACAAACTGATGGCCAAACTATTAGTCGTCCTAGAACTTGAATTTATCTTGATTATGACGCTCGCTCATCTAGAGAACCGCTCCATTGATTACAATTAACTACGATACCCACTGCCAAAAAGCCAAGTTAACTTTAACTTCCTTTAGCTGATGGCGGGGGGGGTTGTCTTCTCAACAGAGAAAGCCTAACCTATTGTTTGTCAATTTCTATCTACCTTGCGGGTGAGAAAACGTTGCCTCTGAGACTGACTATTTATGCTTTTGTCCCAACGGACCCACCCTTGACGGGAGTGAGTTCACCCCCGGGGCTGGTTAATTCTTTGACGGCTTTATTGGCTAATGAACGCTATAATCTAACCCTGGGGTCTTCTTCTAGCGAATTACTGGCTAATATCGAGGCAGAGAAGGAAAAAATTGATTGTTTGCTGGTGGTCTCTCATCCTTCCCTACAGCCGACTTTTAATCAACTCTACGAAGGGGGGATTTTACTGCCAGTAGTGATCATTGTCGCTGACAAAAACATCGCTCCTGAGATGAATGACTCTCCCACCTGTCTCTATCATAGTGCCGAATTACAAATCACCGTCAAGGAATTAGACAGCATCACCTCGGTCATCGACCAAGCGATCGCTAGATTTCTCCATTTAGCTCCTAATTGCTCTTTTTCCGAGCGTACTACGATTGTTAACCAACCGAATCCCGTGGCCAATAATCACAGTTTTCTCCTCCTACAACAGCGCCGTTTAGCGGAAAAATTAAAAGAAAGACTCGGCTATTTAGGTGTTTACTACAAACGCAACCCGCAGCTGTTTTATCGCAATCTTGCCCCGGAGGAAAAAAACGAATTACTGCGGGAAGTAAGAAGAGATTATCGGGAGATTATTTTAAATTACTTCCTACAGGATTATCCGATTAATCAAGCGATCGATGAATTGGTTAATAATGTCTTTTTTACCGATCTCTCAGTGTCGCAAATTCTGGAAATTCACATGGAGTTAATGGATGAATTTTCCCAACAGTTAAAATTAGAAGGCAGAAGTGAGGAAATTCTCCTAGATTATCGTCTCGCTCTCATTGATATCCTTGCTCACCTAGGAGAAATGTACCGTCGTTCCATACCTCGCGAGGATATCCCTTATGATTTATTATTGGGAATAGACTAAAATATCCCAGACAAATAGCGATGAACTCATATCCCCAGCCCCTTTGATCCTAACCTATGAGCGTCTTTAAAAAAACCTATGTTTTAAAACTGTACGTCGCCGGGAACACCCCCAACTCCGTGCGAGCCTTAAAAACCCTGAAAAATATCCTAGAAGAGGAATTTCAGGGAGTTTATGCGCTCAAGGTGATTGACGTGCTGAAAAACCCGCAACTAGCGGAGGAAGACAAGATTCTCGCTACTCCTACCCTTGCGAAAGTCCTCCCTCCCCCAGTGCGGAAAATTATCGGTGATTTGTCCGATCGAGAGAAGGTTCTGATCGGTTTAGACTTACTATACGAGGAAATTCGTGAACGAGAAAATGATAGCTAGGTCTTTGTCCATAGTTGATTAGACGGGTTATATTGATTGAAGAAGAAATGATCGGGGCTTAATCTAGTACCTCTATGGGAAAGTCAAGAGTCAATGGAAATCGAGATAGTGTAAAGTGTTTAGTCAGGCTTGATATGTTTCTGTGGAAAAATTAGATAAAAATCCTACTCTTTAAATACTCGCTGGATAAATAATGACTCAATCTAACTCTAATAGCCAATCGAATCCACCGATTAAACCGAAAGGTGTTCGCAAAATTAGAACCCTAATTGAAGGTTTTGATGAGATCACTCACGGTGGTTTACCCATGGGGCGAACTACCTTAGTGAGTGGCACTTCTGGCACGGGAAAAACCCTGCTTGCCGTTCAATTTCTCTACCACGGGATCAAGTATTTTGACTATCCAGGCCTGTTTGTTACTTTTGAAGAATCTCCCACCGATATTATCCAAAATGCCTATAGTTTTGGTTGGGATTTAGAAGAATTAATTGACCAGGGTAAGTTATTTATTCTCGATGCTTCTCCGGATCCGGAAGGTCAAGAGGTGGTGGGTAGTTTTGATCTTTCGGCCTTGATCGAGCGCATTCAATACGCAATTACCAAATATAAAGCAAAACTGGTATCAATTGACTCTGTAACTGCTGTTTTTCAGCAGTACGAAGCGGTGTCAGTGGTGCGGCGGGAAATTTTTCGGCTCGTCGCCAGGTTAAAATTATTAGGAGTGACTTCAATTATGACCACGGAACGTATCGAAGAATACGGAGCGGTGGCCCGTTTTGGTGTAGAAGAATTTGTCTCTGATAATGTGGTAATTATGCGGAACGTGCTAGAGGGAGAAAGACGACGTAGAACCGCAGAAATCCTCAAATTACGGGGAACAACCCACATGAAGGGCGAATATCCCTTTACTATCACCAATGATGGCATTAATATCTTCCCCCTCGGTGCGATGCGTTTAACTCAGCGCTCCTCTAATGTCCGCATTTCTTCGGGAGTAAAAACCCTCGATGATATGTGTGGGGGCGGTTTTTTCAAGGATTCGATTATTTTGGCTACAGGAGCAACAGGTACGGGTAAAACTCTCTTAGTCAGTAAATTTCTGGAAGAAGGCTGTCGGCGCGGTGAGCGGGCGATTTTGTTCGCTTATGAAGAATCTCGCGCCCAATTGTCCCGAAATGCTTCTTCTTGGGGGATCGATTTTGAGGAGATGGAACGCAAGGGATTATTAAAATTATTGTGTTCTTACCCGGAATCGGCGGGATTAGAAGACCATTTACAGATGATTAAGTCGGAAATCTCGGAATTTAAACCCTCCCGCATTGCCATCGATTCTCTATCGGCGCTCGCGCGGGGGGTGACAAATAATGCTTTTCGGCAATTTGTGATCGGGGTGACAGGATACGCCAAACAGGAGGAAATTACGGGATTTTTCACCAATACCACCGACCAATTTATGGGAGCGCACTCGATCACCGAATCCCATATTTCTACGATTACGGACACAATTTTAATGCTGCAGTATGTGGAAATTCGCGGCGAAATGTCGCGAGCGATTAACGTCTTTAAGATGCGCGGTTCTTGGCACGATAAAGGGATTCGTGAATATACTATCAGTCAGGACGGGGCGGATATCAAGGATTCTTTCCGCAATTACGAGCGGATTATTAGTGGTTCCCCAACTAAAATTAGCGTCGATGAAAAGACTGAATTATCGCGGATTGTTCGCAATGTACGCGAAAAATTACAGGATGAATAATCGGGAGTTGACTGATGGAGATTATTTTGAAGAGCGATCGGGTAAAGTCGGTCTTAAGGAAAATAACCACCAGATCAACAAACCTAATATAATCCAGAGAATATCTTTAACCCGGCGAATTAGAGAAATCGCTAAACCTAATTCTAGACTACCAGTTAAGGAAGCACCCAGCAGCACTAAAGAACCTTCTAAAGTACCGATATTAGCGGGAATAAAAAAGGTCCCAGCGCGCACCAATTGGGCAACGGAATCAAATAACCAAGCATCGGCAAAACTGATCGGATGTTGGAGAAACTGCATTAAAACATAGATTTCTAAAACTCCTAGGGGCCAATTTAGAAAACCGACGATCAAGCCATTTCTAAATAGGGGCAGATTCCGGTAAAATTCTCCTAAACGATCATCGACACTGCGAAGATTTTCTAAAGGTTTAGCTAGGCGATCACCTAAAAAAGAATGACCTAATCGATTAACTATTCGGGAGGATAAACGGAATCGCTGAATCAAGAAAAATATCAGGATACAACTGGAGAATATAGCAAGACTTAATCCAGTAAAAGTTTTAAAAGAATTGGAGAATTTTGGAGAAGCTAGGAGCAGAAAAAAACCGATAATTGCAAAGAAGACAAGGGAAGCAGTATTTAACGTTTTTGTCAGAATAATCGAGGCACTGGTTTCTTTGTAGCTAATCTGATAGTGAGTTTTTAACATCACTGCTTTAAAACCTTCTCCTCCCAAGGAAGCGAAGGGAGTCACGCGATTAAAGGCTGCCCCTACCATGTAAATTAATAATAGGCGAATTGTCCATCGAGGTTGGATAGGAATACTTTTAAAAGTTAGTTGCCAAGTAAAAACATCGGTGAGAAATTCTAGGAAATAAAAAATAATTACTAATGTCATTCCCCACCAACCGACTAGGGTGATTTGTTGCCAAACTTCTTGCAGATTTGTTTTGCGTAAAATTACCCCTAGTAAAACAAAACCTAAACCCAGAAAGATAAATTTAAGATATTTCATAAGTAGTCGTGTAAAATTAATTTCTTGGTTAAGATATAGGCAAAAGGCAAGAAGTAGTTATACTAAATCCTGTTTAAAAGATATAAAAGAGCGGGAATTATGACTTAAGTAGCTGGTTATAATTAAATTAAAAATGGATTTTAGGTTCGATCCCCCCTGCCCCTCTTGATAAGGTAACCTGAGTTCGGGTTAAGCAGATTGAGGTAAAACCCAGTCCATTTGGAGGGAGGGCTTCTTGGGTTGGTGACAGTAAGCAATTAAGCCACACAAGACGTTGACACAAAAATTGACCGGGCTTCGGTGACGAGAATGTT
>NZ_JADBTR010000075.1:0-5818 GCF_020246065.1 Microcystis sp. M144S2 | reverse complement strand
TAACTTAAACGATCGAGAGTGCGATACTGAATTGCTTCGGCAACGTGGGAACTTTTCAGCATTTCACTATCTCCTAAATCGGCAATGGTGCGGGCAACTTTGAGAATGCGATCCATTGCTCGGGCCGATAAACCCAATTTTCGGATTGCCCCTTCTAAAATATGGCGACTGCTATGATCAAGAGCGCAAAAACGCCGCAAATGCTCGGAATTCATCTCCGCATTAGAGCGAATCCCGGTATTCTGAAAGCGATCGCTGGCCTTTTGCCGGGCCCCTTCTACCCGTTGCCGCACTTGCTCAGAAGCTTCTCCCCGACTCTCTTGGGTCATTTCTTCTGGTTTCAGGCGATTTACCGTCACTTGTAGGTCAATACGGTCTAAAAGCGGTCCCGATAATTTCGCCCAATACTGTTCCCGTTGTCGCGGGGAACAGCTGCAGGGTTGCACCGAATCGCCGTAATAACCGCAGGGACAGGGATTGGTGCTGGCCACCAAGGTAAAACGGGCCGGAAAAGCGACAGAAAGACGAGTGCGAGAAATGCTCACATAACCATCCTCTAGGGGTTGTCGGAGATATTCCAAGACACTGCGCTTAAATTCCGTTAATTCGTCCAAAAATAAAATACCACGGTGGGAAAGGGAGATTTCTCCCGGTCGGGGATAAGTGCCACCTCCCACCAGCGCCGCTCCGGAAGCGGAGTGATGGGGACTGCGAAAAGGACGCTCGCGCACCAGGGAACCTCGATCCTTCAGTAATCCGGCGACGGAATGAATCTGGGAGACTTCTAGGGATTCGGCAAAGGTAAGCTGGGGCAGAATACCGGGTAAACGTCGCGCTAACATGGTTTTACCGCTGCCCGGCGGCCCGACAAAAATTAGGTTATGACCTCCAGCTGCGGCAATTTCCAGGGCCCGACGGCCAATGGCTTGGCCTTTGACATCCTTGAGATCGGGGAGATTTACCTGCGATCGCCCGAACTCCTCGGCAGCGTTAAAAGTCATCGGTGAATGGCGATCGGGTTCATTTAAGAAATTTACCACTTCCGATAGATGACGAAACCCATACACTTGTACGCCTTTGACCACGGCTGCTTCTTTGGCATTATCGGCGGGAACCACTAAACCCTTGATCCCCATTTTTTCGGCGGCAGCAGCAATGGGTAAAACCCCCGCCACGGGACGCAAACTACCATCGAGGGATAATTCGCCTAAAAAGAGAAAATCCCCCAGTAAATCGGCTTCTACCTGTTCGGAGGCTCCTAAAATGCCGATACTAATCGGTAAATCATAAATCGGCCCCTCTTTGCGGATATCGGCGGGACTTAAATTGATGACAATTTTGCGGATGGGAAAGGCAAATCCAGCATTTTTTAGGGAAGCTTTTACCCTTTCTTTCGACTCCTGCACGGCGGTATCGGGTAAACCCACCACGGCAATTCCGGGTAATCCCCCCGATACATCCACCTCTACCCCGATTTTAATGGCATCGATGCCGATAATTGCCGCACTCCAAACCCTTGCTAACATTTTGGCTCAAGTAAAAATAAAGTGAGTTCTTAGGAAAATGAAACAGGATGTTAGGCTAGTTTTCCGCATAAAAATGATTTTATCTGGGAATTTACCCAGAAAATCAGCCTATTTCTCGGTATAAACTAGCCAGAAAAGCTGAGAGCTTAATGGTATAGTTGAAGAAAAAGCAATTTGTCTATGAGTGAGACTATTTTTAGCAAAATTATCCGCAAAGAAATTCCAGCCTCGATCGTTTATGAAGATGATCTGGTTCTCGCTTTTCGAGATGTTAATCCCCAAGCACCCACCCATATCCTCATTATCCCCAAAAAACCGATTCCGAAACTAGAGGAAGCCAGCGACAGCGATCGAGATTTATTGGGACATTTGTTACTAACTGTTAAAAAAGTGGCCGCCGAAGCCAAATTAAGTCAAGGTTATCGAGTGGTGATCAATAATGGGGAACATGGGGGCCAAACCGTCGATCATCTTCATGTCCATCTTTTAGGCGATCGCCCAATGACCTGGCCTCCCGGTTAAACTCCTGTTATTTTCCCCCATTTTTGGGGAATTTTAGGGCTAGAAGCGTTCTTTTCCGAGTCGGTCTTCTCGATGTTAAACCCATGAATAGGTCTATTTCTGCGATCGCATTGTCCAGCACCCTGCTGTTATTTCCCTTCACCGCTGCGACTCTCGCTCAATCAGAATGCTTTCTCCAAAGAGCAGATGGACAACACATAGATCTCAGCCGTCTCTGTGGCGGTTCATCTAGAAATAGGAAAAATTCCCCGCAAGTTTATCAGCTACCGATTCAACGCCGGGTTAACGGCATTCCCACGGTGATGGTAGTTTTTAATAACCGTCACTATTATGAAATGCTTTTTGATACGGGTGCTAGTTCGATCGTCCTCACCGATGCCATGGCGAAAGCGATGAAAGTCAAACGGGAAAGGGAAGTAGTCGCTCATACCGCCGGCGGTGTCGTTACGGTTTATCTTGGTCGCATTAATTCTGTTAAAGTTGGCGAGGTGGTTTTATCTAATCAGATTGTTGGTATTTCTCCCCAAATGGAAGGGTTAGGACTCTTGGGACAAACTTTTTTTGGTTCCTATGATGTCACAATCAAAAAAGATGTGATTGAATTACGTTATCGTTGATAAGTAGCTGGTTATAATTAAATTAAAAATGGATTTTAGGTTCGATCCCCCCTGACCCCCTTGATAAGGGGGGTGTCTGAAAACTTTTAACACCTACCTACTTAGTCTCATGGGAAAAATGCTCGCTTTCCTGACTCTAATCTAAAGTTCCTCGCTGTATTTGTTCCCGTTCGATCGCTTCAAATAGCGCCCGGAAGTTGCCTTCTCCAAAACCTCTAGCGGCATGACGGCGCTCGATTAATTCAAAAAAGAAAGTCGGCTGGGAAAAAATTGGTTTAGTGAAAATTTGCAGTAAAGTCGGCTTTTCTAATAGGGAATAACTATTTTGTTCAAAATCAATGAGAATTTCCTGTTTTTTAATTTCTAACCATTCCCAATCAGCAATATTAAAATCTTTTTTTTGATAGCTAATTTGCTGATAATAACTGTTGGGAACTGATAAAAATTCTACTTTTCTTTCTTTTAATTTTTGAGTTAATTTTAAAATATTTTCTGTTTTTAAAGCAATGTGTTGAATGCCAGATTTTTGATTAATATCCAAAAATTCTTGAATTTGAGAACTGTTACTATCTGGTTCATTAATTGGTAATTTTAATTCAGTTTCTGGGTGAACAAGTACCTGAGAATAAAGACCAGAACGCTCCGTTTTAATAGTAAAAGTTTGCCTTTTTTTAAAGCCTAAATTTTCCTCATACCAATTGGCTGTTAACTCTAAATTTCCCTGAAAAACATTTAAAACTAAATGATCAATCGCTAGAATATCCTGATTATATTGTTCCCTACTATCATACTCAATCAGATTAGGATCGGCTAAAATTGGCGTGATTCCCTGTCTTTCAATTAACGTATGTTTGAGATTAGCAATGCTAGAGATTTGACAGCTTTTTATCTTACCCCTAGGCAAAACAGTTTCCTGAATAAAAATATCCTGTTTAATTCTCTTAGCTAAAGCGTCTAAATCCTCCACTTGAAAAGCTACATCCGCCACCCCTTCAGGATATTTACTTAAAAATTCCGCCACGGGACTAAGAGAATTTAAAGGAGAAGATAAGATAAAAATAATCTGTTTAGTTTTATCTTTTTGGATGCCATTGCCAACTATTTCTGTGTGTGTGTGGAGATTAACTAAACTTGCGATCGCCTGAAAATCCATCACCCGCACAAACCAATCCCGCCATTTTTTAGCCGATTCTACATAAAAATGAATATGATCAACAAACATAGATAAAGTCAAAAAAAAGGGTGTTTTTCAGTGAGCAGTAAACATTGAAAATAAAACTCAGAACTTGCCACTTAATGCTATTCACTGATAACTGATAACTGATAACTGAAAAAGCTGATGACTAAAAAAAGAGATGACTATCGGGTTGAATATTAATTTCCATGGGGACGGCTTGGGGTTCAGCATTCATGGCAAAATAGATAGCATCGGCGGCGGTTTGAGCGGTTAACATTTTATTGCGATCAACTTTTAAGCTCACCTGATCCCAAAAAGGAGTATCGACACCACCAAAATAGAATAAAGTCATTTTAATACCATAGCGTTTTAACTCATCGGCCAAACATTTACTAAAACCGACCACCCCATACTTAGAAGCACAATAAGCGGCAGCCATAGCCATAGAATGCTTACCCAAAATTCCCACCACATTACAGATATGACCGGCCTTATTTTCCTTCATCACATTAGCCGCAGCCTGACAGGTATAAAAACTCCCCTTTAGATTGAGGTCGAGCATTTTATCTAAATCTTCCGGCGTGATTTTATTATATTGTTTCATCACACCGGCTCCGGCCGCATTAACCAACACATCCAACCGGCCGTAATGGGAGACAATTTTGGCCATCAAAGTTTCCACCTGAGTGGGATTGGTGATATCCGTCGGCACAATTAACGAGGGACAACCCAACTCACCAGCTAAATTAGATAAATTATCGGCATTTCTGGCCACTAATACGAGTTTATGACCATTAACAGCCAGTTTACGCGCTAAAGCGGCACCGATCCCCCCCGTAGCACCGACAATCAGGACAACTTTTTCGCTCATAATTATTTATAAATTTTTACAAATCTTATTGTAAACGGTTCCAACTGGAAAATCATCGCTAGTACCAACCTCTTGATTAAGAGTTAGGGGAGTTTGCGGATAGACGGGAACATAGATGCGATCAATCGCCCTGGGACTATTAGCGGGTAAATTATACTCAATTCGTTGAGTATAGGCTACTTATCAGGATAGGCAAAAGGCTTCGACCGTGGGACTTCGGCGTGATCTCAGGCTTCCAGTCAGTAGCTATGGAGCCTTCAGCAGCTCCTCGCAGTAACCGGATTCTTCCTTGCTAAGGATAATCAACGATATTAGCAGTTACAAGTACGATTCTGGACATAAAAACCGAATTCAACAATTTTCCCCGATAAACGGCTTATTTAAGCTTTATATAAAATTTGACAACATTTGAAACAAAACTTAATATAAGTTCACATCCTAAAAATAAACACAACATTAAGTTAGTATTTCTCAGAGTTCATGGAAAAGCCGAAATAATTTGCCTTGAGTTATTTTGACTCATTCCCTAACTACTGACTAAGAAAACTACTTAACAGAACTTTATAGCGTCCCTTTTGATTGCTAGTCTTCTGACGTTGTGATATTGCCTAAAGGCTAAGGTGAAACATCAGCAAATTTTTCCCTAACCAAAAATGCTGTAAAAAGCCTGATCAATGGTTATAACTATTGACTTTATGTTTTCTTGAAAAGACCAAATCGGAGGTTTGTAACTAATGCCAGTTTTCTTTGGAACTATATTTAACGACAACATTGTCGGAACCATTTTTAACGATACTTTTGTCGGTAGTAGCGGCAACGACGTATTTAATGGTGGCAGTGGTTTGGATATTGCTGACTACAGCAATCTTCGCACCTCTTCTCTCGCCCCACAGAGTATTACTCTTTTGCCTACTGGCGGAATCTTGAAAGGTAGTCTCGGCAGTGATCGCCTGAATTCTATTGAAATAATTGTTGCCAATCCTTTTGCCAGTAATAATTTAATCGATGCTTCCACGAGCCCTGCCCCCTCATTTATCGATGTTGATCTCAGTACCTTCCGTTTAACCGTCGGAAATGTTCCTTTCTTTGGCACTTTGAACTTTGC
>NZ_JADBTR010000074.1:0-6695 GCF_020246065.1 Microcystis sp. M144S2 | reverse complement strand
TGCTAAATTGTTGAGAGAAGTTGCCACATGGGGATGATTCTCTCCTAAGAGTCGTTTATCCAAATCTAATACTTCTAGAAAGAGAGGTTCCGCTTCCGTGTACCTGCCTTGGGATTTGTACAATGCTGCTAAATTGTTGAGGGAAGTTGCCACATGGGGATGATTGTCTCCTAAGAGTTGTTTTCTCAAATCTAATGCTTCTAGATAGAGAGGTTCCGCTTCCGTGTACCTGCCTTGGGAATAGTACAATAGTGCTAAATTGTTGAGGGAAGTTGCCACAGAGGGATGATTGTCTCCTAAGAGTCGTTTATGCAAATCTAATGCTTCTCGATAGAGAGGTTCCGCTTCTGTGTACCTGCCTTGGGATTTGTACAAGTATGCTAAATTGTTGAGGGAAGCTGCCACATCGGGATGATTGTCTCCTAAGAGTCGTTTTCTCAAATCTAAAGCTTCTAGATAGAGAGGTTCCGCTTCTGTGTACCTGCCTTGGGAATTGTACAAGTATGCTAAATTGTTGAGGGAAGTTGCCACATGGGGATGATTGTCTCCTAAGAGTCGTTTTAACAAATCTAATGCTTCTAGATAGAGAGGTTCCGCTTCTGTGTACCTGCCTTGGGATTCGTACAATGCTGCTAAATTGTTGAGGGAATTTGCCACATGGGGATGATTGTCTCCTAAGTGGGTTCGAGTTGCGGTTAAACAATCTTGATAGTAAGGTTCAGCAATAGCATACAATCCTTGTCCTTTATAATAACGAGCTAAACCCGTATAGGACCAAGCTAAATCCTCATCAGCGATATATTGGGGATATTCCCCGACAGATGCTTGTAGATGGAGAAGGAAAGGTTTAAATTCTTCAACGATTTCTACAGTTGTATCCTGTGGCATTTCTGCCGATTTTTTGGCCATAATCCCACAATAACGGCGTTTTGCTGGTTCTGCGTGGGGTGATGCTTCTAACTTATCCCGAAAGTAGCGACGCAACAGGGGATGAATTTCATACCAACCCTCACCCTTATCCTGAACTAAACTCAGGTGAACTAAACTATCGGTTAACCATTCCTCCACTGTATCCCCATCCTCATCGGGAAATAAATCCAGAATCATCCCTTTGGGAAAGGGCGCAAGAGCGAATAAACTGAGATAAAGTGCCAAAATTTGCGCTTCTGGTTCGCTATGCAACTCCTCCCAACTGAGATTAAAGGCAGCTTTTAACCCTCTTTCCGCAGTCATTTCCCCATGAAACTTGGGATTTTTGGCTAAGATTGGCTCATCTAAGCCGTTTTCGGCTAATTTCTGCCGTATTTTGCTAATTTTCCAATCCTGTCGTCGTACCAGCAACCTTGCCACCAATTCTAACGCCAAGGGTAAATAACCTAAATCCTGACATAATAATTTAGCTGCCTCGATTTGTGTGTCAATTCTGTTGTCTTCAAGGTAGGAACGCAATAAATCAAGTGCATCTTTTTCTTTTAATACTTCTACCCGAAAAGTCGCAATTGTCGCTGATAAATATTCTTTGCGAGTGGTAATTAAAACCTGAAAGCGTTTGTCTTCTTGCGGTGGTAAATAATCCCTAATTTGCTGATAATCCCGCACATCATCAAAAATAATTAGGACATTTCCCGCTAACCAATTTTGCCAACAATAACGAATTTTTACGTCTAATTCTCCCTCATCCGGTAAAGTTAATTTGAGATGTACCCGCGCAAAATCTAAAATAGAAGTACCGATAAAACCGCCGTCACTTTCTGCCACATTTAACCAACATATACCCCCCGGATAGGCTTTTTCCCGCCATTCTTGCCAGCCAAACTGTCTGGCTAGTTCGGTTTTACCTATGCCTCCCATTCCCGTTAAGGTAGATATAGCAAGCTTTTGGGATTGTTGTAATTGCTTTTTTAAGTCAATTAATTCCTGATTCCTACCAACAAATCTAGGGATATTACTATTAGATAAATTGTGAGGATGTTGTTTAACCTGTTCCTTAACAGGCGGCTGCAGTCAGGGTTTATTGATGTTTATAGTTGCTGCTTGATAAACTTCACTAACCTGACCCTGATTCTGTAAATTTTGACCTCCAGAATTAGCCTGATTCATACTACTATTATCCTGAATTTTCAAGGATTGAATTTCTGTTGCTAAACCCTTGACTTTTTCGGCGAAATCTGCTTCATCATTCATGGCAACCTTTAAATAATCTGCTACTTTTTCTAGATCAGTTTTTGACCCTTTTTCAGCAGCTTGTAAAGCTTTTTCAGCATTAGGATTAGCTTTAAGTTTATTCCAGATGATTTGCCGCAAAGTATTAATTTTTTCTAGAGCAGCTTCGGTAAATTTTTCTACAGTAGTCTGAAATACCAAAGCAACAATTGTCGCCACTGTTATCGGTTCCATAGATAAAATCGGGGTGATGAGGGTTAACTTATTTATCTGGTTTTTGGGGGTATAAGTTGCCAACAATTAAACAACTCTTACCCCCATCATAGAACTTGTAATTTCATTTAGGCGGGTACTTCAATTTTACCCTGTCCGGCTAATCCAAAAGCGGCGTGAACCACTTGTAGGGCCCTGACTCCATCTTCCTGATTCACCACACAACTGATTTTTATATCAGAAGTAGCAATCATCAAAATATTAATTTTCTCCTTTGCTAAAGCTTCAAAAAAGCGTGCTGCTACCCCCGGTTGTCCTTCCATTCCCGAACCAACAATGCTCACTTTGGCTACATCATTATTAACCACCACTTCCTGTAAACCCAAACTTTCCGATAGTTCTAAGAGGATTTTTTGGGCTAAATTAGCATCAGCTTGGGGCAAAGTAAAAGCGATATCCCGTCGAGGAATACCATCGACAATGCGACAGCGTTGGGATTGAATAATCATATCAACACTGACATTTTTTGCCGCTAAAACCGAGAAAATTCTCGCCGCCATCCCGGGGCGATCGGGGACGTTACGAATGGCCATTTGGGCCTGATTATTATCTAGGGCCACTCCCCGTACTGGGACTAAATTTTTAGGGATTTCGCAATGAGCAACTTTAGCAGAATACTCCACTTGAAAAGCATCACAAAGGACTTTAATTGCTTTTTCTCCGTCCGCTTCATCGATGACACAACTGACTTTTACTTCAGAAGTGGAGATCATTTCGATATTAATTGCCGCTGCGGCCAAAGTGCTAAATATTTGGGCAGCAATTCCCGGCCGGCCGATCATACCAGCGCCGGTAATGGCGATTTTAGCGGCCCCGGATTCGATGATCACTTCCGCTTCCTCTGTATTAGTCGGATGGGAACGTAAAACCGGCGCGATCGCTTCGGCCACGGATTGGGCTTTTTTTAAGGCATTTCCCATCACCGTAAAGGCGATATCGTTGCTGTCCCCCTCGTGAATCGATTGAATAATTAAATCCACGTCCACCTGTTGATGGGCGATTTCCCCGAATAAACGGGCAGCGATACCGGGACGGTCCGGAACCCGTAAAAGGGAGATTTTCGCCTGATTACCGTCAAATTCCACCGCATCCACTGCTTTTGTCAATTCCAATCCTTGCAGGGTGCGCGGTTTCGGTGCCGGGGATGTCACCCAAGTACCCGGATCCTCTGTCCAACTGGAGCGGACAACCAAGGGAACCCCGAAGTTTTTAGCGATTTCCACCGCTCGCGGGTGGAGAACTTTCGCCCCTAAACTGGCTAATTCGAGCATCTCATCGCAGGTGATTTGGTCTAAAAGACGCGCTTCGGGGACTAAACGGGGGTCAGTGGTGAGAATACCGGGTACATCGGTGTAAATTTCGCAAAAATCGGCTTTTAAGGCGGCTGCTAGGGCCACGGCCGAGGTATCGGACCCACCGCGCCCCAAGGTGGTAATCTCTAGTTGATCACTATCGCTGACACCTTGAAAACCGGCGACCACAACTACTTTACCTTCCGATAGATGACGGGAGAGGCGATCGGTTTTAATTTCTAAAATACGGGCCCGACTATGTTCGGATTCCGTGACAATTCCCACTTGAGCGCCGGTTAGGGAGATGGCCGGTTGTCCGATTTCCTCTAGGGCCATACTCATCAAGGCGATTGTCACCTGTTCCCCCGTGGATAATAACATATCCATCTCCCGGCGCGAGGGTTCGGCGGCGATTTGTTTGGCTAAATTGACCAATCCATCGGTGGTTTTACCCATGGCAGAAACGACCACCACCACGGTATTTCCTGCTATTACCGTATTTTTGACCCGTTGAGCGACCGATTGAATGCGTTCCACGGAACCTACCGATGTACCACCGTATTTTTGGACAATTACAGCCATAGTTGTCAGCGCTAGAGACTTTCTATCTTTGTTCAATCTCCAACTTATCAAAATTCCTAACGATAAGTGGTTTTGGTTAACATTCCTTATGTTTTATCAAATGCCGACTATCTGAATTACTCGTTAAGACTGCACCGGAGAAGGGAGAGCCGGAGCTAGGTTGAGGCAGTTCGAGCATTTGTACTAAAATACCCCTACTCAGTTTAAATACAGTACATTTATGCTATTAATAATATTTTGGCTCTCTTAGGTTTGGTGGGTATTATGTATTCTAAGATATAGTCCTGCTGGCGAGTGAATGGAACGAACCACAAAGACACAGAGGACACGAAGATTGATCGCTACTTATTTCTGCGTTTATTGCGTTTATTAGGTGGATATTATGAAAGATATTTTAATGTTAGATACAGTAAAAATTATCAATTCTGATCCCCCCGCCTATCGGCACCCCCCTTATCAAGGGGGGCAGGGGGGATCGAATCTAAAATCCATTTTTAATTTAATTATAACCAGCTATTTAGATACAGTAAAAATTATCAATTCTGATCCCCCCGCCTATCGGCACCCCCCTTATCAAGGTGGGCAGGGGGGATCGAATCTTTCAGGGCGGCAAATAAATAATTAGCTAAAGTTACTCCATCTACTCCTAATTCCGTCCTTTCTTTGGCCGCTAAAATGCCGGCTTGAGCGTGTAAATAAGCCGCTAATGCGGTTGCTTCCGGGGCATTATCCGGCATTTGGGTTAAGAATCCGCCGATTAATCCTGTTAGGACATCACCACTACCACCTCGCGCTAAAGCGGAGCTACTTTCGGGGATTATATACATTTTACCTTCCGGGGAGGCGATTATAGTTCTGGCTCCTTTTAATAAGACAATTGCACCACTTTGTTGAGATGCTTCTTGAGTGATATTAATCCTATCTTGAGAACCTGATAAGTTAGGAAATAAGCGTTTAAATTCTCCCCAATGAGGCGTTAAAATTGTCTTATTCTGACGAGATGATAATTTTTCTATACCCAGTTGAGCCAAAATATTTAAAGCATCGGCATCGAGTATAATCGGCTTATCACTGTCTAAAACCTGTTCGATAATAGCAGGATTTTCTGTGGTTAATCCAGGACCACAGGCGAGGACATGATAATTATTTAATTCTAGGGGAAGTTCGGCAATAGCTCCCGTGGCAGTTTCGGGACAATCGATAATTAATGCTTCTGGTAAATGACTAATTAATAAAGATTTAAGGGCAGCAGGAACAGCAATAGAAAGCATTCCCACACCACTACCTCGCGCTCCTAATCCGGCGAGAATTGCCCCCCCCGCATAACGACGAGAACCACAGATAATTAATAAATGTCCCTGCTGATATTTATGGGTAAGGAGAGGACGGGGTAAAGGTAAATAAGGGCGAATTAGATCGGGATTAACCCTCAGAATTGGCGGTGAATCTTGTAAAATTGTTTCTAGGTCAAGGGGACTAATTCCGATATCAATTAACTCCACTTTACCCAGATAGGGTAGGGCCAAATCCTGGAAAAAAGCTCGCTTCCAGAGTCCCAAACAAAAGGTATGAGTGGCTTTAATTGCCGTGCCTAAAACCTCTCCGGTGTCGGTGTGAATTCCCGAAGCAATATCGATACTAATTATCGGTTTTTGCCAACTATTAATTTTATCGACTAATTCGGCAATCTCTCCCGATAAAGTCCTTTCTAAACCAAAACCGAAAAGACCATCGATAATTAACTGACAATCCCGCAAAGATTCTAAAGTTTTCTGAAAAATTAAGCCTAAATGCTTGACATAATTCGCCTGTTGTGCTGTTAAATCCTTGAGTTTGGCGATCGGACAAAAAAGAGATACTTGATAACCGGCGAGATGTAATTCTCGAGCAATCACGAGAGCGTCGCCGCCATTGTGACCAGGGCCAACGATAACGCCGATTTTGGAGAAATTAGCCAAGGAATAGGACTTTTTAAGCTGTTCTGCCGTTAACAGGGCGGCCTTTTCCATCAAAGCGGCCACAGGCATACCAGAGGCAAAAATCGCCCCTTCGATGCGACGCATCTGCTCACTATTAACCACGTTTGACCGATAATTGTAGCTCATTCGGGGGATAAATTGCCTGTTAACAGGTGTAGATAACTTTTTTGCCGAAAAATTGCCAATTAGACCCAATTTTCACCGGCTCAAGGCTGGTTTGGGTAATAATAGCCAGATCATTCTGTCTAGTTTTAGCTTGACGGTGATTCGCCCCTACAATAATATCATTGCGCCAATGGTAGGGGCGCACTGCGTGCGCCCACAATGTCCTCACCCCCAAACCTTCTCCCAGAAGCAGAAGTTATTCCAAGAGGGCGAATGCAATTCGCCCCTACAATAATATCAT
>NZ_JADBTR010000073.1:0-34383 GCF_020246065.1 Microcystis sp. M144S2 | reverse complement strand
TTTTTTCTTTGTCAGTAAGGGTGTCAACAAGGAATATTACAAATTGTTAACCGAGTCTTGAAAGCCTTGTGCTACAAAGGTTTGAAATGTTAAGAAAGATGTGACTAAAGGACAGCCTTATCAAGGGGGGCAGGGGGGATCAGAGGCAAAATCTATCTTCAATTTAATTATAACTACTTACTTAATCGCGAAAATAACTGACAATCGATCGAGTCTGAGCATCTCCCCCATGTCAGGGTGCTATAGCTGACAGTGAGTCGCTATAATAGAATTCGCCGATCGCTAACTTCTCCCTCGGTAAAATTTCTATGACTGGAAGACTGAACAAGCTACAACAAGATTTAAAGAACATAGAAACGGAAGTGGCAAATTTAGCCGAAAGAATGCGAGAAAAATACCGAATTTATCTTGATTTACTCGGTGAATCTCTCTATAAACAGGCGATCGGGGCAGTGTATTATATCTGTACCCGTTACTATGGGGGGGAATTTCTGTCCCTTTCCCACAGCAATCGTCAGAAACTACAAGAGGAGATCAAAACTCTAGGACAAGAGGCTAAAGCCAGTTTACAGCAATTGGGCGAGCAGGGCTTCGAGCGAGGGGCATTTTCAGGGGTAGGATTCTCTAAAAGTCCAGCAGAGACAGTTAACACCCCCGATTTCTTGAAACTTTTTCTAGACAAACGGGAAAATCTAGCCGCAACTGGAGAGATTAATAACCCCGATATTTTACTTTATTGTTGTCGAGTGCTGGAAAAAAACTGTATCGAGATTCTCAATCATCTCTCTAAACAAATTAATCAGCAACTACAAAAAGCCTATATTCTTCCCCCTCATCTACCCAGTCAAATTATCGATATGGCAATTCAAGCGGGAGAAGAAGGACAGTCTCTAGGTGGAGGAAATAATATGTTAAACATTCTAGTGGAAGCTAAAACCCCTGAACCAGAGGAAGAAAAAGATGAAGATGAAGATGAAGATGAAGATGATGGGGATGGGGATGATCATGATTTTTCAAGTGGCAAAGTCACTAAAGTAACGGCGATTCATCTACGAATGGCTGAACTTGAATTTGCCGATGCGCGTTTAAGTGTCGAAAGAAATCAAATTCGCTCCCTTTGGGAACAATTAAATCGTCTAGGGGAACAATATCATCGTATTCGCAAAGAATATACTATCGCTCAAGCGGAAGCGGCATGGCGCAGTAGTTGGTACGATTAATCAGTTATGATCAAACAGGGGTATCAGGGAAGCATAATACTGGGAAATTTGGAGTCAAGAGACAATTATGAAAGGGGAAATACCCGACTGGGTGAGATTACAAAAAGCCTTATCTGTAGAAGCGGAAAAAGGTTATCCAGATCTTCAGGGAAATCAATACCGTTTTAGCGAGTTTTTGTGTCTTAGTTTCGGGGATAATCCTCCCGTGGGAATTGCCACCAGTGAGAGAAATCGCTGGCGAGAATTAGCCCAAAAATTTGCCCAATATTCCCAATTTAATCCCAGACAAAGACAACAATTAGTCACCGAAACTCGCAATTTTTTGCAGCAATTACGGCAAACTTTAGAAGCAACCCCCACCGCAAAAGAACCAGCTGCGGCGAAAATTATTAATACCACTCCCATCACAGCAAAGGCTATTTCTCCACGGCAAGTTACCCTCGAACAACCCTTGAAATATCTAGCGGAAGTGGGAGAGAGAAAAGCCAGTCTTTTAGAAAGATTAAACCTCCACAAAGTTGAAGATTTATTATATTATTATCCCCGGGATCATGTGGATTACAGTCGTCAAGTCAATATCGCTAATTTAACCGAGGGGGAAACGGTAACTTTAGTGGGGAATGTCAAGCGCTGTAATTGTTTTACTAGCCCCAAAAATACCAAGTTAGCTATCTTTGAATTGCTCTTACAGGATGGCACTGGACAGATAAAATTAAACCGTTTTTATGCGGGAACTCGCTATACTAATCGTGCTTGGCAAGAAGGACAAAAAAAACTCTATCCCGTCGGTTCGGTGGTGGCGGTTAGTGGTTTAGTCAAAGCGGGAAAATATGGGGTAACTTTAGAAAATCCTGAATTTGAATTATTAGACAGTTCTGGGGCAAGTATTGAGTCCTTAAAAATCGGGCGTATTCTGCCGGTTTATCCCCTCAGCGATGGAGTACCCGCCGACCTAATTAGAAAGGCTGTAGTCGCCGCTTTTGGGGCAGTAGAGGCGATAAAAGATCCCTTGCCTTTCGGTCTAAGAAAACAATACGGATTAATCGATTTAAAAACAGCAATTACTAACATTCATTTTCCCAATAATTCCGATATTCTCAGTCAAGCGCGACGGCGATTAGTCTTTGATGAATTCTTCTTTTTACAATTGGGTTTTCTGCGGCGGCGGCAACAGTATCGTCAGACACAGAAAAGTGCTATTTTTAGTGCTAAGGGTCAACTAATTGATCAATTTAATCAGATAATTCCCTTTCAATTAACCAATGCTCAAAAACGAGTTATTGAGGAAATTTTAGAGGATTTAGATTCTAGCACCCCGATGAATCGTCTTGTGCAGGGGGATGTGGGTTCTGGCAAAACAATTGTCGGAGTTTATGCCATTTTAGCAGCCCTACAATCTGGTTATCAAGCAGCATTAATGGCTCCCACGGAAGTTTTAGCAGAACAACATTATCGTAAGTTAGTTAGCTGGTTTAATCTCTTACATTTACCCGTAGAATTATTAACTGGTTCCACAAAAACCGCTAAACGGCGAGAAATTCACGCCCAATTAGAGACAGGAGAATTACCACTTTTAGTGGGAACTCATGCCCTAATTCAAGATGCAGTTAATTTCCGCAAATTAGGTTTAGTTGTTATTGATGAACAGCATCGCTTTGGGGTACAACAAAGGGCAAGATTATTAAGCAAAGGAGAGTCTCCCCACGTTTTAACCATGACAGCAACACCGATTCCCCGTACTTTAGCTTTAACCCTCCATGGGGATTTGGATGTGAGTCAAATTGACGAATTACCCCCCGGCAGGCAACCGATTCAAACCACTGCTTTAAATGGAAATCAAAGAAGGGCTGCCTATGATTTAATTCGGCGTGAAATTGCCCAAGGCAGACAAGCTTATGTGATTTTTCCCTTGATTGAAGAATCGGAAAAATTAGATGTTAGGGCTGCGGTGGAAGAATATCAAAATTTATCAGAAAAGATTTTTCCCAATTTTAATATCGGTTTACTCCATGGTCGCATGAGTTCCGCCGAAAAAGAGGAAATCTTAACAGCTTTTCGCGATAATATTCTGCAAATTATTGTCTCAACTACGGTTATCGAAGTGGGGGTGGATGTTCCCAATGCCACGGTGATGTTAATTGAAAATGCCGAACGTTTTGGCCTTTCACAATTGCATCAATTACGGGGGCGCGTGGGCAGAGGTTCCCATCAATCCTATTGTTTACTTTTAAGTGGCACTAATAGTGCTAATTCCCGTCAAAGATTAACGGTTTTGGAACAATCCCAAGACGGCTTTTTTATCTCGGAAATGGATATGCGATTTCGCGGTCCGGGGGAAGTTTTAGGACAACGACAATCGGGTTTACCAGATTTTGCCCTCGCTAGTTTAGTCGAGGATCAAGAGGTGTTAGTTTTGGCAAGAGATGCCGCCGAAAAAATTATGTTAGATGATCCCCATTTAATCACTTTGCCCAATTTGAAACAAGCCTTAGAAGCTAAATATCAACGGATGTTGGGAGCCGATATTTTAACTTGATTTAGATGTTCAGTGATCAGTAAACAGTAATACTAAATCCAGTTATTAAAAACTGATTATTTATTCTCCGTTTTGCATAGCCCATACTCAACGGATTTACTATTACTTCCGATTTTATCACTCAATCCAAGCTTTTGGGGGGTTCTACCCCCCAAACCCCCCGTTGGGGGCGTGGCGCGGTCACTGAGCGTGTCGAAGTGCCGCCCCCAAACCCCCCGCGCATTAGTTTTTCGGTGGGATGCTTACACGCGGCTGCTGACACATCTGTAATAATTTAGGAGTCACTGATAATTGCTGATTGTCGGTATTTCTACAAATGTGAGATGCACCCAATCAGTAATCAGTAAACAGTAATCAATAATCAGCGAAAAGACAGCAGCAAACTGGCATTTGATGAGGCTCACTTAATACATACTGCTCACTCAAAACTTAAAACTCAAATCTGATAACTGATAACTGATAACTGATAACTGACGACTGATAACTGATTCAATTAACCAAATTTAATCATTTCTCGCCCTGCCATCACGGGTAATTCCCCTTTTAAAATCGGAATCAATGTCTCGCGAATTCTGTCCGCATCGGGGGGACAACCCGGCATAAAAATGTCGATGGGAATGACTTGATGGACGGGCAGCACTTGATCTAATAATTCGGGAACGATACCGGGTTCTTCTGGTAGTTGAGGGGTGTTATCTCCTAACTCTAAATAAGCCCTTTTTAGCACGGGTTCGGCAGTTCCTAACATATTCCGCATAGCGGGAACGTTAGCAGTTACGGCGCAATCACCAAAAGAAACGACGGTTTTGGTATTTTGACGGACTAGATGAATTAGTTCTAAATTATCCTGATTAGCGATCGCTCCTTCCACTAAACAGACATCGACATTTTCTGGATAGGTTTTCAGATCGCAGCCGACGGGACTATATACCACGTCAACTTTTTCGGCTAATTCTAACAGCCATTCATCCAAATCGAGGAAGGACATATGGCATCCCGAACAACCGGCTAACCAGACAGTAGCAAAGCGAATTTTAGACATAATTTTAATTCCTTGATTGGTATTTTTTGGCTGAGTTGCAATTTGATCAAAAGGATCAAACGCAAATAAATTCTCTTTTAAGCTATTTTTGCCTCCAGGATAAACTCTTGCATTTTTTCCTCAAAGAAAGGGGCTAAATCTAGATTTTTCCAGTCTTTAAGTAGCTCAAAAATAATCGCCTCCGATGCAAAATTTCCCGTATAGGAAATAAAAGAAAAAGGACGTTTGCCGAAATTGAGCAAACAGCTTAAAATCGTGCAATGGTCTTTTACTCCAAAACCAAGAGAACAGGTTTGATCTCGATCTTTTACTCGCCAATTATCAGCATTCTTGGCATAAATATCTAGGGCAACTAAAGCACAATCCACCTCTCTAGAATATTTAATTAAGAGCGAATACAAAACCCTAGGCTCTTGACTAATATCAGACAAAATTTCAATTATCCGACAAGGAATACTAGAAAATTGCGCCGTCAAATTGGAGAGAGACTGACACATTTCTAGGGCTTGCAGAAATTGCGATTCGGGTGATGTGGTCATAATTATCTTGTTTGCTGAATTGAATCGGACCAAGTATATTGTTTTTGTGCCAGTAAATGCGCTTGTTGCTGCGAAAAACCTCGATTAATCACTAAGTCAGATTCGTAGATTTCATGATTGAGAAACATCCGATCAAGATTATTCCCTTGAGCGCCAGCGAGTCTTCGCCAAGCTGCTACCATTAAACCTTCGGGAAAAAATTGATATCGAGACACTCCCGATCCAAAAGCGTAATCCTTGGCGCGTCGGATATCGATTTCCGAGATTTCGTATTGGGCAGCAATCCCTAGGATATCTTGATTATTACCCATAATCTGATCATAGTCCTCCCTTACCTTGGCGGTTAATTTTTGCTCGTAGATATCTAAATGCGCCCATCGATCACTATCGCCCTCCATCGATTACTTTAACGCGTCCATTGGTGTTCAGTCCTGGCGTTAACTAAAAATTCCAACTTTGATCGATCTTCCTCTTTTTCGGAAACGGCGGAACCCTTGCGGAATATGGCTCCCGTTGGACAAGCGGCAACACATTTGCCGCAGGAAGTACAGGCAGAAACGCTGCCCCAAGGCTGATCCATTCCCGCGATAATTTTATCTTTTTCGCCGCGATAAGCCAGATCCCAAACGTGCGCCCCTTCAATTTCATCACAGACTCGTACACAACGGGTACAGAGAACACAACGATTATGATCGATACCGAAAAGAGGATGGGAAATATCTACTTCTCGCTTGGGAAAACGGTAGGGAAAACGACTATGATCCATACCCACTTCGATGGCTAAATCTTGCAATTCACAGTTACCATTAGCCACACAAACCGCACAAACGTGATTACCTTCAGCGAATAATAATTCCACTGTCATGCGGCGATATTCTTTCAGTTTTGGGGTATCGGTATGAACCACCATTCCTTCCGCCACTTCCGTTACACAGGCAGGTAATAATTTATTAATACCTTCAATTTCTACCAAACATAAGCGACAGGCAGCCACTTCGGAAACCCCATCGAGATGACAGAGGGCGGGAATTTTTATTCCTACCTGACTAGCGGCTGCGAGAACTCGCGAACCTGCTTCGATCGCTACATCTTTGCCATCAATGCTTAAAGTGATTACGGACATAAAAATTATTCTCCTTGAGGATAATATCCCTCTCCTTCCCATAGGCCACAATTTGTGGCCGAGGGTGGGATTTTTACAGAAAGTTTTAACCTAGACAAGCGGCTAAGTCTTTTGCGGGGGTGGTAATCGGCTGCAGATGATAGGTATCGGAGAGGAATTTGAGGACGTTAGGGGAGATAAATGCCGGTAAAGTTGGTCCCAGACGGATATTTTGCATACCTAGATGCAGCAGGGTGAGCAGTACAGCGATCGCTTTTTGTTCGTACCAAGAGATAATTAGGGAGAGGGGAATCTCGTTGACGCTAACGTTAAAAGCGTTGGCTAATCCTAGGGCGATTTTGATGGCACTATAGGCATCGTTACATTGTCCCACGTCCATCAGCCGGGGTAATCCTTCGATAGTACCTAATTGTTTGTCGAAAAAGCGGAATTTTCCACAGGCAAGGGTTAAAACGATGCAATCTTCGGGGACTTGTTCCACAAATTCGGTGTAGTAATTGCGATCGGGTTTTGCCCCATCGCAGCCGCCAACTAGGAAGAAGTGACGGATTTTACCCTGTTTAAGGGCATTAACCAGCGTATCAGCGACACTGAGAACGGTATTGTGGGCAAATCCCACCATTACCTGCCGAGGTTCGCTTATTTCAGTAAATCCGGGCAATGATTGCGCTTTAGCAATCACGGGACTAAAATCGATCGCACCGTCCACTGTTTCTAAGCGGTTAATATGGGCATAACCCACAGGTCCGAGGGTAAAGAGTTTACTTTCATAGTTTTCGTGGGGGGGCATGAGACAATTAGTAGTTAAAACTATTGCCCCCGGAAACTTAGCAAATTCTTTAGTTTGATTTTGCCAGGCGGTGCCATAATGACCGTAGAGATGGGGATATTTTTCTTTGAGTTTTGGATAACCGTGGGCGGGTAATAATTCTCCGTGGGTATAGACTGTTATCCCAGTATTGGCAGTTTGTGCCAGTAAAGCCGCTAATTGTTTAATATCATGGCCGGAGACTAAAATGGCTTTACCTAGACGCGGATTTAAGGGAACATTTGTCGGTATGGGATGACCGTAGGTTTCGGTATGACCTTGATCTAATAATTCCATGGCCCGCAGGTTTGCTGCCCCAACTTTTAGACAGATTGCCACCCAATCATTCAGGTTTAAATCTCCCCGGTCAATCGCCGCTAAAGTCTCTTGGATAACCTGATAAACTGAGTCATCCTCTTGACCTAATTCCTGAGCGTGGAAAGTATAGGAAGCAAGACCTTTAACTCCGTAGATAGCGGTTAACTTTAGGGAAAAAATATCGAGGTCTTGTACTTTTTCAATTAGTTCTAAGGATACTTCTTGACCTTGGCTGACTAGACTCTCATTAAAATTAGGCTGATAGTTAGCAAGTGCAGACCAGTCCAGCGATCCCAATTGTGCTTTTAAATTTTCCCGAATCTCTAAACAACGCTGAATATAATCGGTAAAACGTCTTTGATCGAAGTTCACATTGGTCATGGTGGCGAAAAGCGACTCGCAGGTAAAAATATCGGCTTCGCGAGTAGATATCGCCGCTTCTTTGGCTTTTAAAACCACCGATGCTAATCCCCGCATACAATAAACTAATAAGTCTTGAACGGCGTTGACTTCGGGACTTTTTCCACAGGCCCCCCACTGATGACAACCATTACCACTAGCGGTTTGTTCGCATTGTTCACAAAACATAAGTTTTCTCTCTTTTTTCAGTGGATTGACAGATTGTTGCGATTTTTTTCTACTAAATTTAATTCTGCTTTTTTGAAAGTTAGTTATCGGCCCTCACCCAGCAAGAATTATGGATTTTACGACTGGAAAGCTTGTCTTGACAGCCTCTACTCTCTGAACTATGTTTTTATTCTCTCACTTTTTTTGCCGGTTGGGTTCTGATTTTAGATTTCCTCAAGAATTACCGATTAAACAATTATTTAGTTGTCTTATTAAATTAAGTATTTTTTGTGATTTTTATGATATAATGAGCGAGATTTTCGATTTTTAGGTGGGTATTTGCCAGTGTCATAGCAATCGGTCTCCTGATTAGGATAGAAAGTTGGAACTTAAGAGTTATTATCGCCTAACTGTGATGATGGGATTGCTTTCGACATAGATAGTTATCTCTTTTTTTATTTACTTAACTTAGCAATGATTGAAACCGCTCATCTCCCCGAATCTGCTCAAAATCTTTATCTGTTTTCGCCAGATACTGATATTTGACATCAAGACTGATGAACGATTTATTTGATTAGTGGTATTCCGATATCTTTGCAGATTTTATTAGCGAGAATATCCCTAATTTCCGTATGTCTTGGAATCGCAGATCTTTTATTTAATTGGGGGTTAAACCACCAAGAATGGCTAGGACTTGCTGAAAAAGTACGGGCGAAGCATTCGGATAGAAAATCTCCGGTTTCACCGATAGGTTATTGTCCGAATGCTTCGCCCCTACAGGACGCGGGCCGATGAAGACGCAAGGTTTTGAACGACGATTCTCTCAAAATCTTGCACCTGTGAGAGCAAAACAGAACCCTAAAACTCTTACCTCGTCTATATTTCACATTTATTCAGCAAGCCCTATCTACCAATCTATCTGAACAGGATATTTTGCTAATATTGAATCATGGCTAATCAGTCTAGCATTTTCAAGATTAGCTTGAGCAACTAACAAGCGGTCAAATGGATCTTTATGGATGTTAGGTAAAGTATTTAAAGCTAAAACATGGCTGACTGTAATTGATAAAAGGCCAATTTGGTTAGTTTCCTGCTGAGTATTAATCATTTCTGCTAAAGGTATCTTGAGTGATAGTTTACCTAGTTGTAGTTTGATTTGCATTTCCCAAATACTTGTAATACTAAGTAATAGCGTATTACTAGGATCTCTACACAGTTCTAAAGCTCTTTGAGAGAGTTTTTCTGGTTCGCTATCCCACCAAATAAATGTATGGGTATCTAAAAGAAATTTCATGATTCACCTGTCCAAAATTCTTCAGGAAGTGGCTCATCAAAATCTTCGCTAGTCCTAATTTTTCCAGCGTGTAGTCCTGGTTGTCGTAACTTAGGAGAAGGAGTTTCAGACGTTGTTTTTTCAGTATCTCCCCAAGGAATTAGACGAGCTACAGGCTTGTTTCCTTCGGTTATAATAATTTCAGTATCTACCTTTATTAAGGCAAGTAGTTCTTGTAAAGTTAACTGTACTTGATTGAGATCAATAGTTTTGTTTGACATGAATAATTTTCTCTCTTTATTTACTTCACAAAATAAAACAGGATTCAGTGATAACTGCCTCACAAGTTAATAAAGGTTTGGCAACTTTTTCCCATTGCTGAATTGCCCAATTGTGATAATTATCACTCCGGTATGTCTTGGAATCGCAGATCTTTTATTTAATTGGGGGTTAAACCACCAAGAATGGCTAGGACTTGCTGAAAAAGTACGGGCGAAGCATTCGGGCAATAACTTATCGCTGAAACCGTAGATTTCCTATCCGAATGCTTCGCCCCTACAGGACGTGATCGATAAACTGTTTGCGTTTCATACAACAATTTTCTCTTCTTGGTAGTTTCCCCTAGTAGCGGAAATTGCTTCCTGTTTATTCAATTCTAATGCTTCGCTAAGAGTAATTTTTAGGGTTTCTAATAACTGATCACGAGATGCTTCTTGACAGTTAACTCCCGGAATTTCTTCTATCCAACCAATCCACCAATCTCCGTCTGGCTGAATGATAGCTGTGTAGGTGTTAGTCATAGAATATCTCCTTAGCTAAAATACAAATATATATTATTATACTCGATTTAGGAAACTCTGAAACCGCTCATCTCCCCGAATCTGCTCAAAATCTTTATCTGTTTTCGCCATATCCTGATATTCGACATCAAGATTGATGGCGCTTTGTAAGTTTTCGATAGCTAATTCCACATTATTTTGTAAGCCATAACAGCAAGCTTTATTGTAGTAAGCATTAGCATAATTTGAATTAATTTTAATAGCATGATCGTAGGATGCGATCGCTTGTTCAAATCTGCCTAAATTACCTAACGCACTCCCTCGGTTGTTCCAAGCTTCATGGTAATCGGGTTTAATTTCTAAAGCTCGATCCCAGGATGCGATCGCTTGTTCAAATCTGCCTAAATTACCTAACGCAATCCCTCGGTTGTTCCAAGCATCAGGGTCATCGGGTTTAATTTCTAAAGCTCGATCATAAGATGTGATCGCTTCTTCCAATCTGCCTAAATAATATAACGCACTCCCTCGGTTTTTCCAAGCATCAGGGTCATCGGGTTTAATTTCTAAAGCTCGATCCCAGGATGCGATCGCTTGTTCAAATCTGCCTAAATTAGCTAACGCAATCCCTCGGTTGTTCCAAGCTTCATGGTAATCGGGTTTAAATTCTAAAGCTCGATCGTAGGATGCGATCGCTTCTGCCAATCTGCCTAAATTACCTAACGCACTCCCTCGGCCGTACCAAGCATCAGAGTCATCGGGTTTAAATTTTAAAGCTCGATCATAGGATGCGATCGCTTCTCCTAATCTGCCTAAATTAGCTAACGCAATCCCTCGGTTGTACCAAGCTTCATGGTAATCCGGTTTAAATTCTAAAGCTCGATCGTAGGATGCGATCGCTTCTTGGTATTGTTCGAGATAATAAAAAGTAGTACCTTGATAAAACCAACCGTCTTTCCATTGAGGTAGCAAACTAACTAGACGGTTGAACCCTTTTAAGGCATCTCGATAGCGTTTTAATTCATATAGTTTAAGAGTAAATCCTGCTAGAGAGGGCAACATTTCCTCTGGTTTTTGTTTAAATAACTGCCAAATTAACTGTTTTAGAGGACGCAAATAGTCATTTAATTCTACCTGCTTTCCCTTGGCTTCAATTTGTCCGTCGCGAGGTTCTAAAATGTTTTCTCTGGCAATTAAATCAGCCAAACTTTGCTTGATTTGCCAGCGATACCAGAGTTTTTGCCAAATATTTCCCTTGGCGATAAATCTGGCAGTGTGTTCAACAATAAACGGTTCTAAGGAAACATTACACTGGCGCAACAAATCCACCGCAGCATAGATATATTTCGCCAGAGTATCCCTTTTAATTGCATCCTGATAACGTTTTTGCCAGTTGCCTCGCAGAGTAGCTTCATAGTTGGTACGATTGAGGGGTAATTGTCGGTTGTCGAGGCGCACCAGATTTTCTACCACATTGCGAAAGGTAGAATCATTATAGGCAGCAATGCTGCTGTAGTCAGTTTCGGCTTTAATGTTGGTTTGCGGGATAGTATCCTGCAATAATTCGACAATTGCACCGTCTTCCGGTGATGGCAATTCTACCAAGTGAAAACGGTTCCACAGTTTTGGGTATTTATTCCACTGTAACTTATCCCATTCACTCGGTTGTCCCGGTAATTCGGGTTCTTTTTCATCTCTCGCAGTGGCAATTACTCGCACTTCTTCGGGACGAGTACAATGGGTTTCATAAGCTTCTAGGGTTTTTAATAGTCGTTCTTGTAAGGGAATATTAATCGCCGCAAGAGGACTATCTTTTGCTTGGGGATTTTGGTCTATTTCCAAACTACGGCGCATAGGTAAGTTAAGATCGTCGAGGAAAAATAGTAATTTTCTATCTGTTCCGATCGCCTCTAATTGGTTATTTTCAGGTCGCTCTAACCATTCTCCTAATTTTAATACTAATACCGTCCAGCCTTCATGATTCAAGCGTTGCGCTACTTCAGCAGCTTCTCTAGTTTTGCCGATTCCTCTGGGTCCGAGAATAATTAACCAGCGATTTTCCTCCAGATTTTGCAGAAGTTCGTTAGTAAAGTTTCGGTCAGCCATTCGGTGTTGGTAAATAATATTATGATCCGCTAAAGGAGATTTATCCTTTTCATCCCTTTTGTAGATAATCGGGATTACATTGCTATTGGGGGCAATTTTCGTAAAGGGTAAGGACGGTTCAATGATTCGGACTTTTCGTTTTTGCTCTCGATACCACCAAATGAAACCGATTATTGCCAGAACAACAGTCACTAATGCACCGGAGAGGAGATTGTCAATCCAGTCTTTATTAGTTTGATAGAATTGTATTATAGAATTCCACATAAGCCTATTTTAGATTTGAGATTTTCGATTTGAGATTGCGGAATGTGTGTCTAAAGATTTGTAGAAAATTAATTCGACTTCTTTTCACCGGTGATAATATTCTTCCTCCTCGCCATGATAAGACAAATTTTAGGGCTCTTCTAGGTTCTGTGTGATAAGTTTAATTGACATAGGATCGATCGATCTTTGTGTCCTTTGTGTCTTTGTGGTTCGTTCCACCCCCTCGCTAGGAGAAATGTATCTTAGAATACATTTTACCCACCAAAGCTGGGAGAGCCATTTTAGCTGCTTGTAAGTAAGTGGTTCTAATTAAATTGAAGATAGATTTTGTCCTTGATCCCCCCTTAATCCCCCCTTGATAAGGGGAGTGCCGATCCCCCCTTAATCCCCCCTTGATAAGGGGAGTGCCGATCCCCCCTTAATCCCCCCTTGATAAGGGGGGCATCTGATAATTTTTAACGCCTACCTACTTAACTCCCGATCGAACTTCAAAAACCCAGTTATGGATTTTTTCCCCCTACTCCCCACTCCCGATTAAAATTGAATTGCACTCATATCTAGGGATAAAAAGCGATCGAGTCCTAAATACATCCAATAAATAGAGTTTGGGGATTCCTGAATAGTTTTTTGAAATCCCAAGGCGGCGGCTAATTTCTCATAATCGGGATGAATAATCAAAGTATGTAAATCGCAGAGATTAGGAAAATCTAAGGTCATTCTCTGGAGAGTTTTTTGGGCATCTTGCAGAAAAATTAAACGATATTTATCTAAATAATTAGCATCGATCATCCAACTGCGAATAAATACCGAAAGACAATTTTCATCTCCCACAGATGCCATTTTAAAAGGATCCTGTTCGTTGATCGCACTTAGATGTAAACTCTTGTTAGGAGAGGTAAAAAAATTCGCTTCCGACTCGTTTGCGGTGGGATAGAGCAGATAAAAACCGACGGGATTAAGATTATCTACCCGACGCAAAACTCGCATACCTGTGGTGTAATCTTTTGACCAACCCCGCAACAGACGAGAAATGCGATGGGGAATTGCTTCAGCATTGCGATTCATCCAGTTATAATTGCGTGTCAGCAAGTTAGCCACAGGAATCGCATCACAACGGGGATTAAATTGATCTAATTGCAATTCTACAGATGATTCCGAGCTATCAGGCTCTAAAATCCCCGTAATTGGCTTGATTTTAATTCTGGTTGTGTTGCCGTCAAAAATTTTTTCAATTAAACCAAGGGCTGCTAATTTATCTAACATCATACCCGCCGAGCGTTCGCTGCCCTGGTCCTGATCCTGATAAAATAAATCCGATGCTTGCCGATGGGTACATATAATGGCAGTGGTGGGAAAAATTAACTGGGATAAAGGGGGTTTTGCCTGTGCCTCCTTGGCGATCGCATAAATCCAGAGACGCAGAAAACAAGTGGCACGCACCCGGGTTAATCCCACTCTCCCCACCAAGCGCTCGATCATTTGTTCTTGTTTTTCCCAAGAATACCAAATTTTCAGGTGTTTGCTCTCCATCTTTTCGGTCCTAGATTCTGACAACGATTATACTTGATACTTCACCCCACTTCACCCCACTTCACCCCAGTTCTCAACCCTCCCCCTACTAGATAGCGCTCATTGTTGTTGCACCTCTAGAAGAGACAAAATGGGTGTAGAAACATTTAGGAGACGATTATGAACGATAAAAAATACGGTACTGCTCCCAGTCATACTCAAGCGTGGATTTTTCAAACTTGGTTATCTTTTATTGTCTCTATTTCTGCCACTTCTTTAGGAGTTATTTATCTACCAGTAGATGCGTGGATTAAAGGTTATTTAGGCATGGGTTTACTATTTACCGTCGGTTCCACCATTAATTTATCAAAAACTGTCCGCGATGTCGAAGAATCTAAACGCTTAATTAATCGCATTGACGAAGTAAAGTTAGAACGGATCTTGACTCAGTACGATCCTTATAAGGAGTAGTTTTTCTCAGTTATTGGTTATCAGTTTTTTTTCGATTATTCTCACTCTTTTTTCTGACTTAGGAGAGTTTATATGCTATTCACAACTAATCTAATCAGTGTGACCAAAGGAATAATTTCTCTTTTACAAAATCCCGGTAATACGATGTCTGTATATGATATTGAAGATGGCTTAAAAGAGAGTTGGTTACAGCGATTATCTTTGCAATATGTTAAAAGCGATCGAGCTACCGCCCAAATGATTGCCCAAAGATATCTAGCCGCTAGTCCCTGTTTAGAAACCCTGCTAAAACTCCCTGAAGATTCCCTAGGTTATCATTATGCTACTCACCTAATTAGTCTCAATTTTGATCCTAATTTTTATCGGTCTATTCAGGTCAATTCTGATACAGATTATCTGCTGCTTCGCCTACGGCAAACTCACGATATCTGGCATATAGTCACGGGTTTTGGTGTCGATGGCATGGGAGAATTGCAACTGAAAGCTTTTGAATTAAGTCAAACTCGTCGCCCTCTAGCTATTGTCATAATTTTAGGGGGATTATTGGGAGCTTTATTTTCTTCGCCACTTTCCTTACATTCTCTCTGGGAAGAGATTGTCATCGGCTATAATTTGGGCAAAAATACTCGACCTTTTTTGGCGCAAAAATGGGAACTAGCTTGGGAGAAATCCCTGGTAGTTTGGCAGCAAGAATTGGCGATTGTCCACTCGAACCTAGGAAATTAATTTTGCTGGACTACTTAAGTAAGTGGTTATAATTTGAAGATAGATTTTGTCTTTGATCCCCCCTTAATCCTAGGGTTTATTCATAGTAGGGTTGATTCATGAATCAACCCTACCCTTAATCCCCCCTTAATCCCCCCTTGATAAGGGGGGAAATATGATAATTTTTAACGCCTCCCTACTTAGAATAATCGACTAAACCGAATAAATCCCGATTAATCGGACAAAATAAGGCAATTTGCCCATTCAGGGGTCAGAGGACAGAAAAATTCTCAGACTATCGGGAAAAAGTGACAGGGGAAAAATTTTTCTGGACTGGAGTAGCCAAAAAATCCCAGTCCGGGTAAAATTGATTATCGATCGATTGTGTGAGGAGTCCGACCCCCATGACCAATAAACACACAGCAAGGCTGCTGGGCAGTTACCTGCAGCGCCTGCCTGCTAATAGCTGGCTCATCCTAGTTTTTTGGGCTTTGATTATCGCCCCAGTCCAGGCTGCTGTCGAATTACGCATTGCCATCAGTAAAGGTGTTAGTGCCGTCTCCGTGGGCAGTTCCACCGATGCTGTGGTGAAAGATGGGGCCGGCAGAGTCCTAGGAGAATTGACCGCCATGAATGCCCTCAATGCTAATCCCAGAGGAAAAGCGGTGGGTTTGGCTGATTGGCAGGCCAGTCAATTGATCATCGAACCGGAGAATGATGGTTACGTCTGGATTAACGATCGCTGGTATCGAGGACGCACAAGGATCATTCGGCAAGGTTCTGGGGTGACAGCCCTAAATTTAGTCGATTTAGAGGAATATCTCTATAGTGTCGTCGGTGCGGAGGCGATTCCCTCCTGGCCGCAAGAGGCCTTAAAAGCCCAATCTGTGGCGGCGCGTACCTATGCTCTCTACCAAATGAACACTTCCGGCAATCGCATCTACGATCTTGATACTACCACCCGCACCCAAGTTTATAAGGGTCTAGAAAGCGAGTTTACTACCACCCAAGAGGCAGTTAATGCCACCGCCGGACAAATTATGAGCTTCAACGGTAAACCGATTCTAGCGGTGTTTCACTCCTCCTCTGGGGGTCATACGGAAAATGTCGAGGATGTTTGGAATTCCCCCTTACCCTACCTGCGCGGTGTCGTCGATTACGACCAAGTCGCCCCGGTATTCCAATGGTCAAAAAACTTTAGTGCCGGGGAATTAGGCCGTTTAATCGGTGGTGTCGGTCGTGTGCGATCGCTATCTCCCGAAAGAACCACTCCCCACGGACGGGTGATTAGAATGCGTATAGTGGGCGATCAAGGCTCTAAATTAATCTCTGATACCCAATTACGGCGATTCCTGGAGCTGCGTAGTACCCTATTCACGATTTCAGCTAATAACGGTACTTTTGCCATTAATGGTCGCGGTTTCGGTCATGGGATCGGTTTAAGTCAATGGGGCGCTTTTTCCCTCGCTGACCAAGGGGTGACTTATGACCGCATTCTCAGCCATTATTATCAAAATGCTCGTTTAACTGAAATGCCCAATTAAAAAGGCTTTCAGCCATTTCCAGTCAACAGTGAACTGATAACAAGGATCGAATCTAAAACCTAATTGGTTAAGCTAAGTAGGGAGGCACAATTATTTGTAGGATGGGTTAGCGGTAGCGTAAACTATGCTGGCGTTGGGTTTCATGCTTCAACCCCACCTACGTTCATCTGATCACTGATAACTGATCACTGATAACTGATAACTGATCACTGATAACTGATTGTGAGATAATGTCTGATCTAACTTGTAATTTTTGACTTGCATGACCATCGTTACCGAAGCCTTAACCGAGTTGGAACCAGTCATAAAAACTACCTTTACCGTCGAGGAAATTCGCCAACTACTGCCCCATCGTTATCCCTTTGCCCTAGTTGATCGTATTATTGACTATGTACCAGGTAAAAAAGCCGTTGGCCTAAAAAATGTCACGATCAACGAGCCTTTTTTTCCCGGTCATATTCCCAGTCGTCCCTTGATGCCGGGGGTGTTAATTGTTGAATCCATGGCCCAAGTGGGGGGGGTGATTTTGACCCAATTACCCGGGATGAAAGGGAAATTTTTTGCCTTCGCTGGCATTGATAAAACCCGTTTTCGTCGTCCTGTGGTGCCGGGGGATCAATTAATCATGACGGTGGAATTATTATCCTTCAAGATGAATAAAATTGCTAAAATGCAAGGGGAAGCAAGAGTCGATGGGCAATTGGCCGCCCAGGGCGAAATGATGTTTTCCGTCTTTGATTGACCTATGAATTTTGATCGAGATCGTCTCCGACAAGAACTAAATTTATTTGCTATTCTAGGGGCTTTTATTACCAATATTTTCGCTAATATTTTTCCTCTCAAGGGCGAAAATATCGGGGCTATCTCGAATACAGTTTTTCAAGATGTCTTAATTGTTCCCGCTAATTATGCTTTTGCGATCTGGGGATTAATTTATCTGGGTTTAATTAGTCTGGGAATTTACCAAGCTTTGGCTTTCAATAAAACTGAACCGCGTTTGCGTCGGTTAGGCTACGAATTAGCCATCGCTAGTGCTTGTCAGATTCTCTGGGTAATTCTCTTTCAATTGCGTTTTTTTACCCTGTCTTTACTGGCAATGCTAGGCATTTTAATTCCTCTCATCCGGCTTTATCTCCGCTTAGAAATTAATCGCTTGATTGTCAATCGTAAACAGGGTTTATTAGTTAATGCTCCTATTAGTATTTATTTCGCTTGGATTAGCGTGGCCACGATTGTCAATTTCGCTTCGGTGCTAGATTGGATCGACTGGCAGCGATGGGGTCTAACTGACCAGAGCTGGACGGTAATAATCCTGCTTATCGGGGCGATAATCGCGATTTTAGTCGGTTTAACAAGAAAAGATCGGGCTTTTATCGGGGTGTTTATCTGGGCTTTTTTGGCGATCGCTGTTAAACAGATTTCTCTGCCTCTAATTGCGATAACAGCGATGATATTAGCGATTACCCTAACTTTTCTGGTTTTTCGTGGCAATTTCCGCCCTCTGAGTCGTTAAGATGCCGGATCACAGCGAATTTCGACGATAAAGCCATCGGGATCGTAGAAGTAAACCCCTCTCCCAGTCGGCCGGGTTACGGGTCCACTAGCAATAGTAATTCCCTGACTTTGTAGCACTTCTAGGGCAAAATCGAAGTATTCCGGGGCAATATCGAAGGCTAAATGGTTGGCACGGGTAAAAGCGATTTCGGGATTGTCGTCGGGAGAGTTTAAATCTGGTTCCCAAAATAGGTCAATTACTGTACCATCGGGGGTGATAAAATTGGCCACTTTTCCCTGGGCAACTAATTCTTTTAAGGTACTGGGAATTTTTTCCCCCACTAATTCCTCTAATCCTAATATTTCCCCATAAAAATGACGAGAGGCATCCATATCTTTGACGTTGAAAGCGATATGATGAACTTTTCGCAGTTGACCGATTTTGAGTTTTTTCGCAGTTACGGAAGGGCTAATAGTCATTTTAGTTAGGGTTTGCTGAAAAAGTTTGTTGGTGGGGTGTGGGGTGTGGGGTGTGGGCTTCGGCCGTGAGCTCAGCCGAACGGGTGTGGGGTGTGGGGAGAACAAATAAAAATAATCTCCTGACGATGGGCAACTTAAGAGTTAATTTTTTGCAATAATTGCCGAATTGATTCCGCATCTTGAGCGTTGGGTAGGAGAGCGAGATAGAAGCCTAAATCCTGTTGCGCTTGGCTGAGTTGTCCAATTTGATAGTAAACTAAACCTCGATCGCGCAGCTCTAGGGGATGATTAGGAATGAGCAAAAGTAGTAGATCTATTGTCCGAATTGTCTGAGACCATTGTTGACGATTCAGGTAAATATATTTTAAATTAGTCAACAAACGTAATAAAATTTGCTGATTGGTAGCAATATTGAGAAAATGTTCTTCTAATTTAACTGGCTGTTGATAAATTTGACTTAATCTTTCTTGACAGTCCTGTTTAAATAGGATTTCACCACCGTGAAAGGGATCGACAAAGATTTCTACTTCCTCGAAATCGGGACGGATAATAAAATGCCCTGGCATACCAATTCCTACCATGGGAAAATCGATCTGTTTGGCAATCTCTAAATAGATAATCGAGAGAGTGAGTGGGATACCAGTGCGGCGATCAATTACGTCATTTAAGTAGCTATTGCGGGGGTCATAGTATTCTTGGGTATTACCGGTAAATTGTAAATCTTCAAACAAATATTGATTGATAACCTGGACTATTTTTAAGGGATATAATCTATCCGGTAAACGTTTTTTTACCTCGTCAGCCATTAAATTTATCCTATTTAAATAGTGATCAATCTTGAGGCGCGGATATTCAAAATTGGCTATTTGTAGGGCTGCCCGAGCTAGATTTATCTCAGAGTCAGGATGTTGAATTGTTTCGATGAAGGCTTGGTATAAGAGTTCAAGGGTCATTAGAAAAGGGTATTAATCAGATTATCAACTATTTTAACCGATGCTTCCGGTTTTATCGCTTCTCTTTTCTGATCACCATTAAAGATTCAGTGATTTAGATGAGCTTTCCCTGGAGAAGTAGCGAGAAATCTTTTCAATATCTAGATTAACCACGGCTTTTTCTAAAGGGATCGTGCGACAATTTTTATTTTGAGCCTGCACTTGATAAACTAATTGATTTGTCCAATCTAAAGCAGTTAACCAACCACTTTGGGGATGATAAACCCCAGTTTCAATGTCTAGCCAACCGTTGCCGCGAGCTAGTTGTCCCGGTTTGACATCGGGAAAGGTAAAGGTTAAAGTATGACCTGTGATAATTAGTTTATCCTTGAAATAGGGTTGGGTCATGGTATGAAATTCGTTTCTAATCCAACAAAACTGCTCTTTTGTTTGCCGTTCAAGAGGATATTCTGGGTGTACTCCCGCGTGAACTAACCAAATATCTCCTAGGTCTAAATAAGCGGGTAGAGATTGGAACCAATTGATATGCTCGGCGGGTATATTGTTATTATAACTTAGTAGTGTCGCCGCCCCGCCACTCTCGATCCAGCCGTTAAACCATTTTTCAGAAATTTCTTTTCCTGCCAGAGCTTTTAAGAGCATATATTCATGATTTCCTAGGAGACACTGATAGTTATTTTTGATGACAAAATCCACCACTTCCAAGCTCTGCTGTCCTCGATCAATTAAATCTCCTAGAAAATAAACCTCATCCTCACTATCGGGAGCAACTCGGTTTAATAGTCGCAAAAGTGCCTGAAAACTGCCATGCACATCTCCGATAATAATACGACGCGGTTCTTGAGTCTTTTTCCCTATTTTTCTAAAAAACACACACCCCTCCCTAATCACTGAGATTGCTACTCTTTTATCGCTAAAAAAGTAGTTTTTATCAAGTCTTAATTTTATTATAGGACAAAGCTTTCCTTCTGACAGTCACTCCCTCCTAAGAACTACGGCAGAAAGGCTGTAATTGTTTTGTAAAGTATTTTTGCAATCTCTGGACAGGGAGCGGTCAGGTTATGGTATTATTTTTTTATGATTAGTTTTTATATAATTGGATTTAAACATCTGTCACTAAGTGCAAAGATTCCCATTATATAAAAAGCATCTCAAAAAAATGCTCCTTTGTCAAGCATAATCAAAAAAAAAGTTTTTTTTTGAGATTATAATAAAAAAAAATTAGTTTTCTGCTGCTATGATAACCCTAATTAACGCTAGAATTCCCGCCTATCAGGAGCGACAACAAATAGAGATAAATGCTGCTGGAAAGATCGAGAGAATCACGGAGATGGGGGGAAAGACAAGAGGGGAAAAGATTATCGATATGGAAGGGGATTGGCTATCGTTGGGAGGAGTAGATTTACAGATCAACGGAGGATTAGGATTAGCATTTCCCGACTTAGAAATAACAGATCTAGAAAAGTTAGATAAGATTAGCGATTATCTGGGGAATCAAGGAATTGATGGTTATCTTCCCACCTTAGTAACCACCTCCGTGGAGAAATTTCAAAAATCCCTCTCAGTAATTGCCAAATATATCGAGAAACAGCAACAGGAAAATCGAGCGAGCGCGCAGGTTTTAGGAGTACATTTAGAGGGACCATTTTTAAACTATGAAAAAAGGGGGGCGCATCCGGCCCAATATCTTTTAAACCCAAGTATAGAAACAATAGATAAAATCTTTGGAGACTACTTATCGATCGTAAAAATTATTACCCTAGCCCCAGAATTAGATAGTAGCGTTACGGTGATTAAATACCTAAGCGATCGAGGGATTACCGTCAGTTTAGGACATTCGCAAGCGAGTCAAGAAATAGCCAAAAAAGCCTTTTTACAGGGGGCAAAAATGGTTACTCATGCCTTTAATGCCATGCCTCCTTTACACCACCGTCAACCGGGGTTATTAGGGGAAGCAATTATCAATCGCGAGGTGTATTGTGGGTTAATTGCCGATGGTCAACACATCCATCCAACCATGATAGAATTATTACTAAAAGCCAGTAATTATCATCGAGGAATTTTCTTAGTTAGTGATGCTTTAGCGCCGATCGGTTTAGAAGATGGTGTCTATCCTTGGGACGAGAGAGAAATTGAAGTTAAACAGGGAACAGCAAGACTTTTTGATGGTACTTTAGCGGGAACAACCTTACCCTTATTACAAGGAGTAGCCAATTTAGTTAACTGGGGAATATGTGATTTAGAAACAGCGATTCTTCTAGGGACAGAATCCCCCAGAAAAGCGATCGGATTAGCGGGTTTATCCGTGGGACAACCTGCCAACTTTTTGCGCTGGCAATCGGCATCAAATTGGGAAAGATTGGATTTCCGCCAGCATTTTGGCCTCTAACTGTTGAATGAGAGTATCGAGATCCACTTCGAGGCGATCAAAACATTCAGGAGGGGAAAGATCGGGTTGAAAATAAATCAATTTTACCTGACCATCACCGATAGCAACTATAGCCACTTCTTCCCTGGGATTATAGCGATAGATAATCCCAAGCATCTCTTGAATTTTGCAATTAACCTTGCGATTTAATTTCTCTAGAGCTTCCCTAGAACAACAGACAAAATGGGGCTGAGGTTTAAGATCAATGCCCAAGATTTCCTGAGCATCTTCTCCCCATTCCGAGAGTAAACCCCACATTAAACCGGCTAATTCCTGTTGATTTTCTTGCACGAATTGATCTAATTGATAGCGCCATTGATTAGCGGGATCATCGGGGATTGGTTGTTCAAATCTCATCATTAGCCTCTTTTCAGTTATCAGTCATCAGTTATCAGTACTTGATAAGGGGTGTGCCGATCCCCCCTGCCCCCCTTGATAAGGGGGGTGCCGATAGGCGGGGGGATCCCCCTTAATAAGGGGGGAAAGCTGACAATTTTTAACACCTACCTACTTATCGACGGTACTCATCACCGCAATCACCGATTAACTGCAATAAATCCTGGGATTTTTGCAAGACATGATCAATTTTTTGATAGTCTTGGGGGGATAATTGAAAATCGAAAATACGGGCATTTTCTTGGATATGTTCGGCAACACCCAAACGCACGCCGATAATTGCCCCGGCTACGGCTTTTTGTTCGAGAACGTAACGCACTGCCACATTAGGAATGGTGACATGATAGGAATCAGCGATCGCTTTAAGAACGGTTAATAATTCTTGGAATAATTGCCAGTTTCCCCAAGCATTGATCATGTTTTTATATTTCCGTAAACTAGCGGTATTGAGACTCATGGCATTGGGTTCGGGATGACCGAGATATTTTGCCCCTAATAAGCCTCCTGCTAGAGTACCATAGGCGAGTAGATAGATGTTATGTTCTTGGCAAAATTGCGCCATTTTGACGAGGGGACGGCGATCGATTAGGGAAAACTGGACTTGATTGGAGACTATTTTAATCCCGGCGCTGAGAATAATTTTTAAATGTTCCGTGTCGAAATTAGTCAAGGCCAGGTGTTTAATTTTGCCTTCCTGTTGTAATTCTCCTAAAAAATATAAGGCATCTAGATAATTTTTATCGCGATAATCCCACCAGTGAAACTGCAATAAATCGAGACTATCCACATCCATGCGACGTAGGGAAATAGCGATATTTTTTTCGACTATTTCCTTAGTCATTTTACCCGGACGGGGAACCCATTTAGTGAAAGCTTGCAGATTATTTAAAGCATCAATGCCCCTTTGGGCGACTAATTGACGACGAAATTCACCGATAAAATCTTCGGCTGGACCGTAATGATCGGCCAGATCCCAAGTGGTGAAACCGGCATCTAGATAGGAGAACATACTAGGGATCGCTTTTTGGGGTGCGATCGAACCATGGGCGCCTGAAACCTGCCACATTCCGTTCAAAATACGGCAAATTTCCAGATCGGCGGTAAACTGTAAGCGACGAGATTCGGACATGGGGACTTTTCAGTAAACAATAAACAGTAATCAGTGAAAAGACAGCAGAAAACTGTCATTGAATACTGCTCACTTAATATTCTATTCTCCTACTGACCACTGATCACCGATTACTGATTCAAGACAGATCGATTGTACCTGTCCAGAAAAAAGCGGCAAAGGGGAAGACTTTCGGAAAAATCTCCCCCTTTTTGGGTTTCTGCTACTCAATTTTTGCTGGTTTAATATTCCACTTCCAATCGCGCTGCGGTGACAGCATCAAAAGCGAAAGCGAGAACTATAGGCATAGGACAAGCGAGGGTGATACAGAGAATTAAAGCTGTCAAAGTCAATCCGATCGCCACTCCTAGCCAAAGTTTTTCGGCAGGGGATAGACCTTTTTGGCGCTTAATGTTTTGTAACACTTTGGTGGGAATTGGTTCTGGCATCACGGCATTGGGAGGGAATGCCCAATAATTACTGTAGCGTTCGAGAAATAGCTCTGTCCAGCCGTTTTCTTGACACCATTCTTGAATCCATGGTTCGTGAAAGTGTTTCATTGCTTCCCTGTTGACTTTTTCCGGTGATTACTATAAACATCTCCTGATGTGAATTTCATCCTAGCAAAGCTATCTTAAGGGTCGATCGGATTCAATAAAACTTAATATATGAGTAGTCGGTGGGTAAAATGTATTCTAAGATACAGTGCCAGCAAACGACCAGAACGAACCACAAAGACACAAAGGACACAAAGATCGATCGCTCCCATATAAGTTAAACCGATCGCACAAAGGGAAATAATTGTTAAGTAGCTGGTTATAATTAAATTAAAAATGGGTTTGAGGTTCGATCCCCCCTGCCCCCCTTGATAAGGGGGGTGCCGATAGGCGGGGGGATCTGAAAGTTTTTAATGCCTACCTACTTAAAAAATTTCGGTTCTCGATTCGGTACAGATTGCCTGTAATTTTTGATCCCAAGTATCGAGGGGAAGGGTATCGAGATAGGCAAAGTCAAAGACAATCCCGATCGAGGGGATAGCTTGCCATTCGGGGGAATGTAAGAGACGATCAAAATAACCCCCCCCGTAACCTAAACGATAACCTTGGCGATCGCAAGCGACGGCGGGAATTAACAGTAAGTCCACTTCGGCAGGTAAAATTAGAGGAGCGATCGCTGTTGGTTCATAGATGCCATAACGATTTAATTCTAGGGGATCATCGGCAGTCCAACAGTGCCAAGTCAGGCTATCTCCGTCACAACGGGGAAAACCCCAGCGATGGTGTTGACAAAATAAGGAACTTAAATCCGGCTCTTGACGATAACTGAAGTAAGCGAGAATGGTTTTAGCGTGCTGAAAGAGGGGTAAAGATTGTAAATTTTTGCAAAGTTGCTGACTATTTTCTTGCCAAATATGCTTAGGAAGCGATCGTCTTTGGACAATTAGTTGTTTGCGTAATTGGGCTTTTTTGGTAGCAGAATCCATAAAATAAAGATAAATATTTCTGTAGTCACAAGATGCTAAATCTATTTAACTCGCTTTTTGGGCGTTATAACGAGAATATCAAGGCCAATGTGGAAATTTACACCTGGGCAACTTGTCCCTACTGTATTCGAGCTAAATGGTTGCTGGGTTGGAAAGGGGTAAAATACACCGAATACAAGATTGATGGGGATGAAAGCGCTCGTCAAGCCATGGCCGAACGGTCCAACGGTAAACGCAGTGTACCACAGATTTTTATTAATAATGAACATATCGGTGGTTGTGATGATTTGTATGCTTTGGATGGTCAGAAAAAATTAGATAATTTACTGGCTAAATGTGGGACTATCTAAAGTCTATTGATGAAAAAGCCTATGAGAAACATCGGCAATGGATGCAGTTAGCTTTAAATTTAGCGGCAACTGCGGGGGATCGGGGTGATGTGCCGGTGGGAGCGGTTATCGTGGATAAAGAGGGACATTTAATCGCTCAAGGGGCTAATTGCAAGGAAAAACACCATGATCCCACCGCTCACGCCGAAATTATGGCGATTCGTGCCGCTAGTCAGGTTTTAGGCAATTGGCACTTAAATGATTGTACCCTCTACGTCACCCTCGAACCCTGTCCCATGTGTGCCGGGGCAATTATTCAGGCTAGATTAGGATTATTAGTGTACGGTGCTGACGATCCGAAAACAGGAGTTATCCGCACTGTGGCTAATTTTATTGATAGTCCTTTTTCTAACCATCGTTTACCGGTAATCGCGGGAATTTTAGCCAAGGAATCGGGGGAATTATTACAAACATGGTTTGAGAAAAAAAGAAATGTTTAAAGAAGTCAGGGAGATAGGAGTCAATAAGCTGTAATGCCTCTTAGCTTAAAACCCCACACCCGACACCGCACACCCTGCCTCTAGAAAAAACTTTTTCAGCAAACCCTAATTAAAGAAATAGTTAAATCCTGATAAAAATCCTCCTGTTTTAACTCCACTTTTGATTGAGAAGCCAGTAAAAGTAAAGCCCAAAAAATCGCCACCTTTTCCTGTGTTGCCGAGTGACTAGAGGGTTTTTCCGCTTGCCATAAATCTAATAAATACTCAAACTCTATCTCATTTTTCTCTAATTGAAAAAACTTTCTCTGCAAAAAAAAGTCCAGTTCCGCTGCCAATTCCGTCAGGTTTTCTTGGTGGGCTAATTCCGTGATAATTTGTACCGCTTCCCGTCGGGATTGGGGCCGGGGTTTCGGGACAACTACAGGCAGTTTCGGTAAAGCTTCAATCTCTAGGGCAATCTGTTGTAATTGAGTGATTAACTCCTGCAAAGTTACCCGTCTTTTTCGCGGTGGTGGGGCAGCAGTACGTCGGCGAATATGATTTTCTAGATAACGGGGTAAAGTTCTTAATTCCCTTTCTAAGTCGCTAATTTCCTCATCAATCAGACTTTCTTCTTGCTGGTCCAAAGACAATCTTTCTAGGGTATCAGCCTTAAATAAAACTAACATAGAAGCCCATAAAAAAGCCTGTCCCGATTGGGGTAAATTAGCCTGGGCCATGGCTAAATCTAGATCATTTAATAACCCCAATTCTGCCAAAAAGCGATCGATCACATCAATAACCTGCACATCCCAGGGGTCAATTTCTCCCTGTTCCGCCATTTCTAAAAGAGAGGCGATCGCATCACTGGCCGAGGTGATAGTCATGATTGTAGAATCTTGTAGGATCTCAAAGGATAAAATTTAGCAAGCAAAACCATGGACATATCGATCGCTGACCTGCGCTTGGACTACAATCTCGAAGAATTGCTAGAGTCAGAAACATCTGCCGATCCTTTCATTGTATTTAAACAATGGCTAGAACGGGCGGTATCTTCGGGAAGATTAGAACCCAACGCTATGACTTTAGCCACTATTTCCCCGGAGGGTAAACCCCGGGCCCGCATGGTACTGTTAAAAGACTTCGATCCTCGCGGTTTTGTTCTCTTTACCAACTACCACAGCGCCAAAGGACAGGAATTAATCGCCAATCCCAATGCGGCCCTAGTGTTTTGGTGGGGAGAATTGCAACGGCAAATTAGGATCGAGGGAACTGTAGAAAAAATCAGCGAGGAGGAATCGGATAATTACTTTTTTGTCCGTCCCTGGGAATCTCGTTTAGGGGCCTGGGCCTCCAATCAAAGTGAAGTGATTTCCGGGCGGTATATCCTCGAAAAACGCCTAGCAGAACTAAAAGAAGAATATGCGGGTCGTGAAGTTCCCCGTCCTCCTCATTGGGGCGGATTTCGCCTAATTCCTAGTTTAATCGAGTTCTGGCAAGGTCGCCCCAGTCGTCTCCATGATCGTCTCTGTTATTATCGTCAAGAAGATGGCAGCTGGCAAAGGCAACGTTTAGCCCCTTAGTTTGATCTTGACACCTTGTATTGGCAAAATAGCTCGATGCTAATTCAATTTGTCATTTTAGTCTTGAGATAATATTAGGTCGATTTCTTTTCCCAACCCGCGCTTACCTTAGCGATCGGGTTGGGCTATTATATCATTTGAGAAAGGCAATCCGTCCGCCCTAAAGTTTCAGAAAAACGATAGAATTGAAAGGGTTTTGGTTTGCATCTTTCAAAAATAACTAGAGAATTATGGACATCAATAAAGTTGGACTTCGAGAAACCTTAGAAGCATTGCGGGTTGAACTGAGTAAATCTATTTTAGCCTCTGAGGGTGAGCAGATTCGCTTTGAAGTGGGTGACATTGAATTAGAGGTTCAATTTGTGGTTGAGCAGTCGAAAGAAGGCAAAGGTGGGCTGAAATTTTGGGTAGTAGAAATGGGTGGGGGTGTCACCAATAAAGATACGATAACCCATAGAATTAAAATTCCCCTTAAACCCATTGGGAAAGATGGAGAACCTATCAAGACAGCAAGTGATGATATTCCCGATTAGAATTTTATACCCCTAGAAGCGCAATGCTTGCCCCCAAAGCAGTTAATTTGTAGGATGGGTTAGCGAAGCGTAACCCATCGCCATCCCAGAATAATACGTTACATCAATCCGATAAGTTATGCCCCAATTCCAACCCGATCGCGCTTTAGAAATTGTTGCCCCTAAGTATGGCACTGCCTATCGAATTGGGGGACGTTTACTCTTGACTTGTCGGCATCTATTTGATAATAGTAACGACTGTAAAGTACGATTTAGATCAGCATCAAACTATTCTGATAAGCAGGATATAGACGCTAAGGTAATTTGGAAAGCTCCCGATAATATCGATATAGCCTTAGTAGAATTACCAGAAACTATCGAAACTTGTAATCCTGTAAGTTTTGGGTTGTTACCTGATGCGAGTAGCACCCAAAAAGTTAAATTTGACTTTTTGGGATTTCCTCTATTTTTACGGTATTCTGAAGATGGTATAAAATACGCCACAGGGTTACATATTCAGGGAACTATCGATGTGGCTAATCGTGTTCCTCATAACCGTTTGTTATTAAATATTAAAGATAGTCAAGACATACAACCCACCGATGAACAATTAGAAAGATTAGCAGAAGATCAGTCACCTTGGCAAGGAACATCGGGATCAGCAATTGTTTGTTATGGGTTAGTGATTGGGGTACAATCTAAACAGCCAATTAGAGATCGTCCAGCATCTTTAGAAGCTGAATCTTTGGCAAGGGTTTATGACAATCCCGAATGGTGTGAGATATTAGAAAACCATGATATTGATCCTGAACCTAAACCCGTTATATCCGCTTCTTTAAAATCTTCTTCCTATCGCAATCAAGCTCCTCCTAAACCGAGTTATTTTGTCGAACGTCCAGAGGTTAGTATTGAGTTAAAAAAACTTTTATTGTCAGAAATAACGGAAAAAACGGGAACTTTAGTTATTAGTGCGATTTATGGCTTAGGAGGTATTGGTAAATCCACTTTAGCGGCGGCATTAGCACAAGAAAAAGAAGTTCAAGCTTATTTTCCTGATGGCATTTTCTGGGCAACTTTAGGACAACAACCGGACATTTTATCCTTTCTTCATGGCTGGATTCAAGCTTTAGGAGATTATAATTTTAAGCCGACGGGTATTGATGCGGCATCCTTACACTTGAGGACTTTATTGGCAGATAAAAAGGCTTTATTAGTGGTAGATGATCTCTGGAATGTAGAAGATATTGATCCTTTTAGAGTAGCAGTAAATCAATGTAAGTTATTAGTAACCACTAGGGAAGTTCCCGTTAAAGGGGCAATTCGTTATGATTTGGATGTGATGACGGAAAGCCAATCTTTAGCCTTATTAACGGGTTATTTAAAGCATGAATTAAATTTAGCAGATCAGAAACAAGCCAAAATATTAGCCAAAATTGTCGGTTATTTACCCTTAGCATTGGAGTTGACGGCGGCACAAATTGAAGATGAGATTCCTTGGACTGAATTAATCGAAGATTTACGGGCAGAAATCGCTCATTTAGAAATTTTAGATCGCTTGGAAGCTGGAGATACTGTCAATGAAGAAAAACGAAAACATTATAGTTTAATTGCTTGCTTTAATCTCAGTTTAAAGCGATTAAATGGGCAAAGATTGAGACAATTTAGCTGGTTAGGGGTGTTACCCGATGATGTTACCATTACCGAAAAAATGGCGGCGACTTTATGGGATTGTCCGGTTAGAGAAGCGAGACAAACTTTAAGATATTTACGGAGTAAGGCTTTATTATTAACGGGGGTTTCTAGTGAACTATTAACGAGTTATCGGGTCCATGATTTGTTACATGATTTAGCCCGAAATCTGATCCTAGCGTCTCCTCATCCTGAAACGGATTATCGATTACCGGGGTTAGGGTTATCAATGGCTGAGGCACATCAACAGCTTTTACAACGGTATCAAAAACAAATTAAGATATCCCCCCTAACCCCCCTTGAAAAGGGGGGAAAAGAGGTGGAAGTCCCCCTTGAAAAGGAGAGATCCCCCCTAACCCCCCTTGAAAAGGGGGGAAAAGAGGTGGAAGTCCCCCTTGAAAAGGAGAGATCCCCCCTAACCCCCCTTGAAAAGGGGGGAAAAGAGGTGGAAGTCCCCCTTAGTAAGGGGGATTTAGGGGGATCAAACTGGCATAGTTTAGAGGATGATGGCTATATTTATAATCAATTGCTCTGGCATTTGGAAAAGGCAGGACAGATAGCCCAGATTCATCTATTACTGAGGGAAAAAACCGCAGAAGGTCATAATGGTTGGTATAGTCAGTGTGAAAGGGAAGGGAAAACAGCAGTTTTTATTAAGGATGTTTCCCGGGCGTGGCAATTGGCGGAGGGGCATTTTATTGAGAATCCCAGTGAGTCGATTGGGTTACAGGTTCGTTATACCTTAATAACTACTTCCCTCAATAGTTTGGCCGCTAATATTCCACCAGAATTAATTGCCGCACTGATTAAACATGAAATCTGGACACCTGCTCAGGGATTGGCTTATGTGAGACAAAATCAAGATGCTAAGAAGAAAACGGCAGGATTAAGGGAAATTAGTCCCTGTCTTCCTCCTGCTTTGTTACCCGAAGCCTTAGAAATTGCCAGAGGGATTGGGGATAAATCTGACCGTGCATGGGCATTGACTGAGTTAGTTCCTCATTTACCTGAAGTGTTACCCGAAGCCTTAGAAGTTGCCAGAGGGATAGGCAAGGAAACAGTCCGTGCATGGGCATTGACAAGGTTCGTTTCCCGTTTACCGGAAGTTTTACCTGAAGCCTTAGCCACAGCTAAAACCATTGAGAATGAATCCGACCGTGGATGGGCATTAACTAGGTTAGCTCCTTATTTCCCGGAAGTGTCACCGGAAGTCTTAGTATCGGCCAGAGCAATTTGTTTTAATGATTTTGATCTTGCACGGATGTTGTCAATGTTGGCGCCCCATCTACCGGAAAGTTTGTTACCGAAAGCTTTAAAAATTGCCAGAGGGATTGGGGATAAAGGATGGCGAGAAGCAGCATTGACAAAGTTAGCTTTTTATTTACCAGAAGCCTTAGTAGTTGCCGAAGCTCTTGAGAATGAATACCGTTGTGCAAAGATATGGGAAGAGTTAGAAGAAGCATTTCCGAAAGAGTTAGAAGAGGCCGTTGAAAAGGCCGTTGAAAAAGCCCGCGTCATTGGGGATGAAGATGACCGTGCAAAGGCATTGAGAGAGTTAGCTCCCTATGTACTGGAAGTGTTACCCGAAGCCTTAGAAATTGCTAGAGGGATTGGGGATGAATACTCCTGTGCAAAGGCATTGACCGGATTAGCTCTCTATTTACCGGAAGTGTTACTGGAAGCTCTAGAAGTTGCCAGGGCGATTGGGGATGAATGCGACCGTGCAGAGGCGTTGACCGAGTTAGCTTTCTATTTACCGGAAATGTTACTGGAAGCTCTAGAAGTTGCCAGGGCGATTGGGGATGAATGCGACCGTGCGAAGGCATTGACCGAGTTAGCTCCCTATTTACCAAAAGTGTTACCCGAAGCTTTAGAAATTGCTAGGGCGTTTGAGTATGGATGCGACCGTGCAGAGGCATTGACCGAGTTAGCTCCCTATTTACCGGAAAGTTTGTTCCCGGAAGCCTTAGAAATTGCCAGAGCCATTGAGGATGAACACTCCTGTGCAAGGGCATTGACCGAGTTAGCTCCCTATTTACCAGAAAGTTTGTTCCTGGAAGCCTTAGAAATTGCCAGAGGTATTGGTTACTCGACTGAGTTACCGATATGGAGAAAAAAAGAAATTCGTGCAGAAGCACTAACCAAGTTAGTTCCCTATTTACCAGAAAGTTTGTTCATGAAAGCCTTAGAAATTGCTAGAGGGATTGGGAATGAATACTTCTGTGCAAAGGCATTAATCGGGTTAGCTCCCCATTTATCCGAAGCCTTGACAATTGCTAGGGCGTTTGAGGATGAAAGAAACCGTGTATGGGCATTGATATGGTTAGCTCCTTATTTCCCGGAAGTGTTACCCGAAGCTTTAGCCACAGCTAAAACTATTGAGTATGAAAGAGATTGTGTATGGGCATTAACCGAGTTAGCTCCCTATTTCCCGGAAGTGTTACCGGAAGCTTTAGAAATTGCCAGAGGGATTGAGGATGAATATGACGATGACCGTGCATGGGCATTGATATGGTTAGCTCCCTATTTCCCGGAAGTGTTACCCGAAGCCTTAGCCACAGCTAAAACCATTGAGTATGAAGGAGACCGTGTGAGGGCATTGACCGGGTTAGCTCCCTATTTACCGGAAAGTTTGTTATCAGAAGCCTTAGAAGTTGCCAGAGCCATTGAGTATAAATACGAGCGAGAAAAGGTATTGACCGAGTTAGTTACCTATTTACCAGAAAGTTTGTTACCTGAAGCCTTAGAAATTGTCAGAGCCATTGAGTATGAAGGAGACCGTGCAAGTGTATTGAGAGGATTGGCACCCCATTTACCGGTAGTGTTACCGAAAGCCTTAGCAGTTGCCAGAGAGATTGGGTCTGAAGAATACCGTGCAAGAGTATTAGAAGCATTAACAGCCACCTTAACCCCTGCTAATGTTGACTTATCTTTCTGGCAAGATATCCTTCATGCTTTGGGTACTCTCACTCGTCCTAAATTCCTCGAAACTATTCCCAACTTAGCGCCTTTAATCCTTCATTTTGGGGGAGAGGTCGCCTTAAGAGAAGTGTATCAAAGTATTAGGGATGTTAGTCGCTGGTGGCGGTGATTCTCCTGTCAATAATTGCTATAATAGCTAAAATGGTCATAATGGCTAGTTTCTATAAAGGTTAGTTATGAAAACATTAGGAGCCTCAGAAGCAAAAAATCGCTTTGGCGAACTGTTAGACTTGGCTCGAAGAGAACCAGTAAAGATAGCAAAAAAGGGACGTAATGTTGCAGTCGTGCTGTCAATCGAGGAATTTGAGAGATTTTCCGAGTTAGAAAATCAACTTTTGGCTTTACAGGCAGAAAAAGCTCATCAAGAAGGTTTTATCGGAACAACAGAAAGTGAGGCTTTACTGTCAGAAATTTTAAATGCTTAAGATTAACCTATCTCGACAGGCAACTAAACGCTTAAAAAAACTGCCAGATAAACACGCCAAACAAGTAGCCACAAAAATAACCGAACTGAGAACAAATCCCTATCCCCAAGATTCTCTAAAGTTAAAAGGATACTCTTATCATAGAGCCGATATTGGTGAATATCGAATCGTTTATCGTGTTGAGGAGCAAACACTAGAAATCTTGCTGATTGACAAACGAAACGATGATGAAATTTATAAACAACTAAAGAGAACAATATAGAGAATCTTAATTATCAACCATCAATTAATTAGCGATATTATTCCTGCTAAAATCAAGAAAAACAAATTATCTTTAAACACTCATGAACATTAACGTAACATTTCCCGAAGAACTCCTCATTGCTGCCAGAGAAGAAAAAGAAGCCTTCTCTCGTAAAGTCATAATTTATACATTAGGGCATCTTTATCAAGAAGGAAAAATTTCAGCAGGAATCGGCGCACAAGTATTAGGATGCGATAAATATACATTTTATACACTTCTCTCTGAGTATGGTTTTTCCATTATTGATTACACAGCAGAAGAATGGGAGTCAGAGATAGAAACCAGTCGTAAATTAGCCCAAAAAATCCAAGAGAATGAAGATAATTGTTAATTCTACACCGATCATCGCCTTATCTTTGATTAATCAATTAGATCTTCTTAATCAGCTATTTAATGAAGTGATTATTCCTTGGGCAGTTTATCAAGAAATTGTCATCGCTGGAGATAATAAACCGGGGGCAAAAGAACTCAAAAATGCCAATTGGATTCAAGTTCAAGAAGTTGCATCATCATCTCCTCTTGAACCGCTATTACTAGGATTAGATCGAGGAGAATTAGAAGTTATTCTCTTGGCAATTTCAATCAAACCAGACTGGGTAATTATAGATGAGAAATTAGCAAGAAGAGTTGCCAAAGCTATGGAATTACCCGTCAAAGGAACATTAGGCATTCTCTTGGTTGGTTTTTATGCAGGTTATCTATCTAAACAAGAAATTTTAGATTTATCACAACAGTTAGTTGATTATGGAATTCGTATTAGTTCTCCGATTCTTAATTGGCTAAAAACAGAATTAGACCTGACAGGGGGACAAGCGAGCTAGAAAACTTGCCAACAAAGGCTTCTGGCTTCTCTCGCTAGAAATAGATCTAGCGATTCTAGGCAAAAAGCTAACGAAAGAATTAGGGATAGGAGCGAGCTTACTAGGAATTATTATTA
>NZ_JADBTR010000072.1:0-26051 GCF_020246065.1 Microcystis sp. M144S2 | reverse complement strand
TAGACCTCTTGCATAAATCCGAAAACAAACGATAGAAACAATAATGGGAGGGACTTTCAGTTAATTATTTATTAGTAGTTGATAATCTTCAAAAATGTTGCTGTACAAGGATCGACTTAAGACTTTTGCAAGAGGTCTATTGTCTTGTCAAGTATGGAGTGACTAGATCTACAGCCTAACGGAGCCGTTCACCTTCAATGTCGGCAGGATGCCCCCGTTACACCCATAAGGTTGTTGTAGCAAACCTACACCTGTCAGCATCCCACACCCCATCACCCCACTTCCCCGGGTTGAGTTAGCGGGTTCGGCTTCGATCTGTCAGAATACAAGTATTGAAACAAACCCTTTAAGAGGCTTCATGGTGGAAGTTAAAGTCGTTCCCCCGAAACGCAATTGGGTTCAGACGTGGTGGCAATCCCTGAATTCCCTATCTCGCTTACTGGTGATTGCTCTAGCTGCACCACTTATAGTTCTGAATGCCTGGGCATTATCGGCAATTTTTGGCTATTTTGAATCTTTATTTGTTATTTTACTGATAGCGGCCGTTCTATCTTTTCTCTTGGGTTATCCAGTGACTTGGTTGGAACGTCAGGGATTAAAACGGGGTTTAGCTGCGATCGTGGTTTCCCTGATCACGATTTTAATTTTTGTGGCCGTGGGAATCACCCTAGTTCCCCTAGTCTTCACCCAAGCACAGCAATTTGTCAACAGATTGCCGGAATGGTTAGACTCGGGACAGCGCCAACTGATGCAACTAGATACCAAAATCGACACGATGAATCTACCGATTCCGATCAGTTTCGATGGTCTGATCGCTCAGTTTAACAGTCGTTTAGGGGCAGAATTGCAAATTTTAGCGGGAAGAAGCGTTAATTTAGCCCTTAATCTCACCGTTTTTACCGTGGTGCGGGTGCTTGATGTGCTGCTAACCATTATCCTCACCTTTTATCTGCTTCTCCACAGTCCCGATATCTGGAGGAGTATTATCCAATGGTTGCCCAAACCCGTCCAACAACCCTTTTCCCTAACCCTACGCTTAAGTTTTCAGAATTACTTTGTCGGCCAGGTGATTTGTGCCACCTGCATGGCCCTGGGATTAGTCACGGCATTTTTATCGATTAAAGTTCCTTTTGGTCTTCTATTCGGCCTCTTGATTGGCACCATGGCCTTAATCCCTTTTGGGGGAACTGTCGGCATTGTCACGGTGACAGCTTTACTAGCTTTGCGGGATATTGGTTTAGCTCTGCAAGTTTTAGCCGTAGCTGTAGTGGTGCAGCAAATTGTCGAAAACGGCATTGCTCCCCGGATTTTGGGCAGTGTCACCGGGTTAAATCCCTTTTGGGTGTTGGTTTCGGTCTTGACGGGGGCGCGAGTGGGCGGTTTACTGGGGGTGATTGTCGCGGTTCCCATGGCAGTAATGATTAAGGAAGCTTTGGAGGTTATCCGTCAAGTGACTCCAGAGGAGACAAAATACGGGATAATTAAACCCTCTCTCCCCCTAGAATCAGAATCCTCTAGCGAGGTAGTTTCTCGCTGAAGAATGACTGACGGCATCATCTAGGACGATCTGAGCATTAATATTGGCCGGGATAAATCGGCAATTTTCTCGCAGGTTCTTGGCTTTTCTCCCTCGATCGAGTTATGATATCCATATTGGTAGATTAACTCCACTTGCCCTGATCGCCGTCCCTGGCGGATGCCTTGCTGGTCTCTGGGGCCTGGCTTATTGGGAGATTAGCTAACCAATTATCTCTAAACTCGGATAATTTCTGAGAAAAGGTGATTGTCTATCCCGATAAATCAGCAAAAAATCGATATTTTGGTTAAATAGGCTACATTAACAGCTAGGTTTCTATCGTAAGCTCGAAGTTAAGACATAAAGTCAATATCACCCTCCGATTGCAATGAGAAAATGTTTGAATCGCTTAATATTTGGGCTTTTCAGACATTTTTTTTGTGGATTGAGTAGGAAACAACTTGATTTCGGGATCAGACAAGGAAGCTGTGCTTGCACCCACAATGTAACAGGGACGAACACCAACAGACCATGATCTGGAGAGATCGTCAAGAAAAGTATCAGAGTGAACTCTTGGAAAAGAATTGGTAAAATATAATTAGTAGGGAGAGTATTGCTGTTAATGTTTCGCTTTTTAACGAGACGTTAACCAAGCTCAAAGGCAAAAAATAGCAGTAATTTGCTAAAAGCTAAAAGCCGATAGCTGACTGCTCTATATATCTCTCGTATTCTTTACTTGTCGAGTTCAACACGACCCCTTTATGGAATCAAGCAACCCGTCAGGGAAGACTTCCGAACCTCCTAGTCATAGGTGGGCTAATTTACTCGGAACCATGATCGCAATTCTGACCCTAACGTTACCCTTGTTAGCGATTGGATATAACTCCACGCCTAACTATACCGAAGAACCCCTTACCGGTAACACATCCTACTCCCTAACGAGGCAAATGAGGTGACAGAATTGAGATAGACGATTGCCAAGATAAAATTTTTTTTCTTCGTCCCGATCCCCCTTATGGGTAAAATTTGGATCGGAGTCAATCAAAGTGTCTTTTAATTTGCTTGCGCTTTTAGGTGACTCTAAAGGCGCTATTGTCTTGTATTTGGAGAAAGCTTGTGGATTTATCGCGCATTCCTGCCCAACCGAAACCCGGTTTAATTAACGTTTTAGTGGAAATTACCGCCGGTAGTAAGAATAAATACGAGTTTGATAAGGATTTAAACGCCTTTGCTCTCGATCGCGTTCTCTATTCTTCGGTACAATATCCCTGTGATTATGGTTTTGTTCCCAATACCCTCGCCGATGACGGCGATCCTTTAGATGGTATGGTGATCATGGATCAGCCTACTTTCCCCGGCTGTGTGATTACGGCGCGTCCCATTGGTATGCTAGAAATGATCGATGGTGGTGATCGCGATGAAAAAATTCTCTGTGTTCCCGCTAAAGATCCTCGTTATGCAGAGGTAAAATCTCTCAAAGATGTCTCTCCCCATCGCTTGGAGGAAATCGCCGAGTTTTTCAAAACCTATAAGAATCTAGAGAAAAAAGTCACAGAAATTCTCGGTTGGAAAGATGTGGACGCAGTAAATGCTTTAGTTGAACAGTGTATCGCTGCTTATAAGTAAGGTTTGCGGCAAAAAGTTTGTTGCTGGGGTTAGTTATCAGTTATCAGTTATCAGTTATCAGATGTGAGTTTTCAGTTCACTGATTACTGTTTACTGATCACTGAAAAAAGCTTCTCCCTACACCCTACACCCCACACCCCAATTTATGCGAATAGAAACCTTAAAATCGGGTTTAATCGTCTCCTGTCAAGCTCCAGTGGATTCATCTCTGCACGATCCCATAATTATTGCTGCCATGGCTCATGCTTGTGTGGATAGGGGTGCTTGTGGGGTAAGAATTGATAGTCCCGCTCATCTGAAAGCCACCCGTCAACAATTGCCGGATATACCGATAATTGGGCTCTGGAAACGCAATTATCCCGATTGTTCGGTATATATTACTCCCAAATATCAAGATGCTCTCGCTATTGCCGATGCGGGTGCCGATATAATTGCCTTAGATGCTACCCCAAGAAAGCGCCCCGATGATGAAAATTTAGCCACAATTATCGATCGTATTCATCAGGAAACTGGTAAATTAGTCATGGCAGATATAGACTCGATCGAAAGTGCTATTTATGCCGTGGCAGCCGGTGCTGATGTTGTCGGTACAACTCTTTACGGTTACACAGAAGCCACTAAACATCTGCATCCGCCGAGTTTTTCTTTCCTAGAAGAATTAGTTAATAAGTTATCAGTTCCTGTTATCTGTGAAGGAGGAATATCGACTCCAACAGAAGCCAAAAAAGCCCTAGAAGTTGGTGCCTATTCGGTAGTTGTCGGCACGGCAATTACAGGGATTGATTTAAAAACTACCGCTTTTTTACAAGGAATTTTATCAAAATATTCATGACATTGATCTTGCTCCTAGCCGTGCCTAGTAGCCACTTCTAGGGATTAGGAAAAAACCCAAAAAGTTTAGCCGCACCACCCAAAATGGCGACGACTAAAGCGATTAAAATCCCCCGGTTAGTAAATTCCTGATAGGCAATCCGTGCCGTTAATCCCTTGATTTCCGTGGTCAATCGCTCATCTAAAGCTTTAATATCTCCTTTTAACTCTCCCTTGAGTTCGGCTTGTCCGATTTCTAATTTTGTGAGACGTTCATCGATTTTGTCGAATTTTTGAGTAACATCTCTTTGTAGGTTATCGATTTTTCCCTCAATCCTTGTCAGAACGGCTTCTAGGGAATAAGTTACAGTTTCGTTAGACATTTGCTAAACCCCTATTCAGTTTTCAGTTATCAGATTTGAATTTTAAGTGAGCGGTATTAAATGGCAGTTTTCTACTGTCTTTGCACCGATTACTGCTTACTGATTATGGCAGTTTTCTGCTGTCTTTGCACCGATTACTGTTTACTGATTACTTTTAACTGGCTGTTAACTTAGTCATAACTTGGATAATATATAATACCTATGTCAAGTTTATGTAATAAAATTTAACCTAATCAAGGTCTGAACACCAGTTTTGACTTTATTTCTGAAAATATGAGTATTTCTCGCCGTAATTTCCTCACCTTTTTAACTGCCACTGCCGGTGTCTCTTTTTTCAGTCTGCAAGAGAAAAAATATTCCTCTCTGATTAGCAGTCCTGCGATCGCTGCCAATAGTTTTGGCTTAAACTTTTCTCCAGTCAAACTGCCGATTCCCTTAAAAATTGACGGTATGAGCGATGAAAGCCAAAAAAGTGCCTATCAAACCTATAAAGTCCTGGATGATCTCGTTCTTCCGCAAGGATTCACCTACGATGTGCTGGCACAGTGGGGGGATAAAGTGGGTGATTCCCGTTTCGGTTATAACAATGATTATCTATCTTTTATCGAAACCAGTCCGGGTCAAGGTTATCTAACCGTTAATTTTGAATATATCAGTGGTCGTACTTGGCTACAAACCTTTGAACAAGTGATTGGTAAAACCCTACCCGTCCAGGAAGTACGGGAAAAAACGAACGAAAAGGGCGAAATTGCCGCCTATCGCCTGCAAGATGCCAGCTTAAGGGCAAAAATCGAGGAAATCTCCCTAGAAGGCTTAATTGATCAGGGAATTGGCGTAATTTCCCTGGCTAAAGATCAAACGGGAAAATGGCAACGTACCTATAGTAAAGCCGATCGCCGCATTACCGGTATTTCTGGACTAAAGGACGATCACTACCTGAAAGCGACTGGTCCTGCTGTAGCAATTTTTACCAAAACCGATAAACTTGGCTACGATGACGGATTAGGGGCAAAAATTATCGGAACGTTTCAAAATTGCGCTGGGGGAACAACGCCTTGGGGGACCGTATTTAGTGCCGAGGAGAACTTTCAAGACCAAGTGACGGAGGTAGTGTTAAAAGATGGTTCCCCCTTGCATCCCGATACTACCCCCTTTATTCTCAATAGTGGGGAAGTGGATGGCCGGGGTAACGTCTTCGGGTTAGCGGGAAATAAATACGGTTGGATGGTGGAGGTGGATCCGGCCAATCCCGACGATTACGGCACAAAACACACTTGGTTAGGGCGTTTTCGCCATGAAGCGGTCGCTTTTCTCGCTCAAACGGGGCAATCCTTGGCGGTTTATTCAGGATGCGATCGCAGAGGTGGTCATGTCTATAAATTCGTTTCGGAGGGCAAAATTAGCGATATTAAGCAGAAAAATAACTCAAAACTCCTAGAAAAAGGAATGCTCTACGGGGCGAAATTCAACCCCGATAAAACTGGTTATTGGATACCCTTAAATCCCGACACGGAGATCAATCCCGTCCTACCGAGTCAAATTGCCGCTAGTCGCGGGGATGGGGTGGTAGCTTTGCCGAATCCCGAAAGAACGGTCAATGAGACTAAATTACTGCTATTTAAGGACGATGAGGAGATTTTAGCCTACAAAGCTAAATATAAGACCCTCGCAGACCTGTATGAAGGTAATGGAACGGAAAAACAGGGAGCAATTCTCATCGATGCTCATTTTGCCGCTAACGCCGTTGGGGTCACTTGTACTGGTCGGCCGGAAGATACGGAAGTGGACGAGAATGGCACTTTATATATAACCTTTACCTCTGGTAGTCCCAGTGAAGCGGAGGGAGGAGCCGATAAGGAAATATTTAAGGGACCAAATGGCGAAATACCCTACGAATTTGGCTGGATTATCAGCTTAAGGGAAGATAATAACGATGCTGCTTCCTTAAGTTTTCGTTGGGATGTGGTCGCTTATGGAGGGGAACCGACAGAGAAGGGTGAGGGTTTTTCTAATCCCGATAACCTCGCTTTCGATAAACAGGGAAATCTCTGGATGGTTAGCGATATTTCCACGGGTGGGTTAAATCGAGAGATGAAAACTCGTTATCCCCAAGGGGTCCCGGTTAGTCAACGGGATTTATTGGGGATTTTTGGTAATAATAGCGCTTGGGTGTTTGCCAAAGGTCAAGAGCATCCCTATCCTTTTGCTATCGCTCCCATGGATGCGGAATTAACGGGATTGTACTTTACTCCCGACCAAGAGACGTTATTTTTGGCAGTACAACATCCGGGGGAAGCGGGGGGAATTCGTCGGGATTTGGCCTTTGAAAACCGTAAATTTGCCCTGAAAACCACTAATGGGCAGGAATTTGAACAAATACGACAAGTACCACTAGGGTCGAATTGGCCTAGTGGTCAAGTTAATCAACCTCCCCGGCCGGCAGTGGTGGCAATTCGCCGAATCCAGTCAAAATAGGTGAGGGAAGTGGGGTGTGGGGTGTGGGCTTCGGCCGTGAGCTCAGCGTTCGACCGAGCTCACGCCGAGGTCCGAACGGGTGTGGGGTGTAGGGTGTAGGGTGTGGGCTTCGGCCGTGAGCTCAGCCGAACGGGTGTGGGGTGTAGGGAGAAGCTTTTTTCAGTGTTGCCAAAGGCACGGCGTAGCCGTCCAGTAAACAGTAAACAGTAAACAGTAATCAGTGAACTGAAAACTCACATCTGATAACTGATAACTGATAACTGACTCCTAACCCAATGTTGGACAAAGATAAGCAAAAATTATTTATTGACGGCAAAAACTTGAGAATATTTAAATTAACATTCCGCAATATTTACAAATTCTTAAGAATTAATTAAGAAAGATTTTTATTTAACAACGATGTTGTAATGGTTACAGCGATTTGATAGAATTTCATAGTGGGCTATTCTGTGCTTTTTTAAGCAGCAATAGTTGAAACCCTTGCCACACCTAGAAAGTGATCCTAATTAAGAAGGTTAAATCAGTCAATTTCACCCACAACGATGATCTTTTTTTTGTGTAGTTTTATTGCAAAAAAAAAGTTTTTTTGACAAAAAGCACAAAACATGATATTCCACAACGTATTTCTGGCTGCGAGTAATTATTGTAGAGGGGGAGAGGGGAGAGGAGAGATATATAATTTAGCTAGAAGCTTAAGTGCAGCGAAAAATGTCAACTGAGCCGATTAGAAGCCATAAAGATGGGAAGTCCTATCAAAAAGCCTTCTTTACAGCTAGGAAAATTTTTCAATTGTCGAAAAGTTTTCCTAAAAAAGAAAAATATGCTCTAACTGACCAAATTCGACGGTATTCTCGTTCTGTTTGTGCTAATCTAGCGGAGACATGGCGTAAACGTAGATACCAAGCCGCATTTGACAAACATGGTTAGATTTTGCCGTACAGTGCGGATATATGGACGCACAAACAGGAGAAGAATTATCAAGTGTGTACGAGGAAATTTTGGCTATTTTAGGGCAAATAATTAATAATTCTCAGCCATGGCTCTTAAAGCGTTAATATACAGTTTTAATCCTCTCTCCCATCTCCCCCGCTCCCCACTCTCCTATGCTTTTTAAACAGGATTTAGTATGACTAGGGATCTCTGTAGGATTTTATTGATAGAGGACGAACCGACGACTGTTAAATTAATCCAGAGATTGCTGTTAAAGGCCCCCCAATGTTCTCTGGCTGAGGGGTTGACTTTTACCCTCACCCAAGCTCAGGATCTAGAGGAAACTGCCGAAAAACTGGCAGGGGAGAAATTTGATCTCATCCTCTTAAGCTTGGAAATCTCCGTCCCCCCCGGTTTAAATATTCTAGTCAAAACCAGAGAATTAGCCGCTGCTATACCGATAGTGGTTCAAACCACTAGCAATGATGAGAAATTAGTCGTTAAAGCCTTTCAACTGGGTGCTGATGGTTATATTCAGTTAAATAATATCGATAGTAGTCTTTTAGTCTATCAAATTCGTGTAGCGATCGAGCGTCAGCAATATATCCTCAATCTTAAACATCAACAACAGGAAGAGGAATTTCGCGAACTGGAACAGTTAATCAAGGGAGGACAAACTAGCATCACGGCGAAAATGTTCGGTTCTGAGGCAATAAGACAGAGTATTCCCGATATTTTTCAAGAATTAGTCCAAAATTACGGAGATTTATTAGATTTAGCTTTAGAAGAACAAGCATACAAAGTGGAACATAATCTATCGGAACGACTGCGAAGCTTGGCCGATAAGTTAGGATTCTTAAAAGCGAGTCCTCGTGATGTGGTGGATATTCATACCACCACCCTACGCCAAAAAAATCAGGATGTCACCCTGGCCAAAGCGCAGGCCTACGTTAGCGAAGGTCGTCTCATGGTCCTGGAATTGATGGGTTATCTCGTCTCTTTCTATCGTAAATACTATATCGGTCTCAGCAACATTAAACTATTCAATAACACGCAATCATGAGTCAATATCTTCTCAAACTCTACATTATGGGCGATTCAAGTAAATCCCAAAGGGCGATCGCTAATATTTTTCGTATCTGTCGCGAGGAGTTATCCGGTCTTTATACGGTAGAAATAATTGATGTTCTCGAACAGCCGCAATTAGCGGAACAGGATAAAATTCTCGTAACTCCTACTTTAGTCAAACAACTTCCCCCACCCCTACAAAGAATTATCGGTGATATGTCCAACACCCAAAAGGTTCTCCTCGGTTTGGATGTTATTCCCAAAGACTCCCATCTCAATTAGGATTCACCGAAAAATTCTTCTGGTTAGGTTTTTCCTCGCTAATAAGTAGATAGGATTAAAATTATCCCTTGAAGACAGTTGAAAATCAATAGTCATCCCCATCATAGCAAAGACTGGACACGATCGAGGGGCCAGTAAACTTTATAGGCTTGACCAACGATATAACTTTCTGGCAAAAAACCCCAAGCATGGGAATCAAAACTATGGTTACGATTATCTCCCAAAACAAACAGATTTTTTGGGGGTACAGTCGTAAATTCTATTTCATAATTGCCCAACTCGGCGGTGTAGGGTTCCTCGATAACTTGCTGGTTGAGATAAACTTTGCCCCCCCGGATTTCAATGGTATCCCCGGCAATAGCGATGACTCGTTTGATAAAAAAATCTCCAGACTTAGGATCTAGTTGCCTAATTTTTTCCGGAGTTCTAAAAACAATTATATCGCCTCTTTTCGCTTGATAATTACCAGATTGACTGACGAAAATGCGATCACCTACTGCGAGGGTAGGTAGCATGGATTCGCTCGGAATCTGGAAAAATTCTATTCTTTGATGTAACCAATCAGGAAAATAATTACAGATAATTCCCCAAGTAAAAATTGCTGCCACCATCAGCGCCAAAATGGAACGATAGGTGTGACGATGGGGATGGAATTGATGGGGGAAAGTGTGATAAACATGATAAATAGCGATCGCTGTAACTAAAGGGGTAAGAAAGAGGATATTGGTGAAAAAATGATCCATTTTCAGGCTAATCTGGGATATAGTCAGAAAAATTATCCCTAATCTCACCTTATCAGCGTACAATTGCCCCAAACCTGGCATAATCCGGTTAGCGAAGACGGCAAACCATGGGTTTTTTTGTTTCCGGGGAATTTTCTCTAAGCTGTTATTCTGTCTGGAATCATAAACAGTCCAGTGAGCGTCAAAAATATTGCTAATGTAAACGATAACCAGAGCAACTATTCCCCCTAATCCCCAGCTTACAGGGCCATTGGGGCTAAAAATTGACCAAATTGTCACAATTATTAACATTACTTGAACGATCGCCCAAATGGTTGCTTTTTGGTTTTTGTTAGCATACCATTGTCCCAAACCGGGGAAAAACATCGAGAGATTGACCGCTAACCAGGGATCTTTTGCTTGTGAATTAGTCGCATAAGGACGAGAAACAGCCGAAAAAAGGGAGGGTTTGCTCATAGTATATATTTATTGGCAATTCAGTAAACAGTGAACAGTTAACTTAAAACCCAAGTCTGATAACTGATAACTGGTAACTGATAACTATTATAGCAACCAACAAAACTTAATGCTTTTACTTCAATTTAGCACCTCTCATTACTGTCGCAAAGCTCGTTTAGCTCTAGGTTATAAGGGGATTGATTACCAAGTAGAAAATCTCACCCCCGGACTACATATTCTCAAACTCAGGCCTCTAACCAAAGGGTTAACCACTGTCCCCGTTTTAATGACAGCAGATGAGATTATTGCCGATTCTACCGCCATTTTAAAATATTTAGAAAAAGTAGTTCCTTTCCCCTCTTTTATTCCCGTTGGGGAAAAGGAGAAAAATCAATCTTGGTTACTAGAGGATTGGTTAGATGAAAGTATTGGAGTAGCGACGAGATTTGTCTATTATAATTATCGCGCTGGAGAGGGAAAAGCGATCGATCCTTCTCTGAGTAGTCAAATAATTATTAATATCGTGCGACAACAATATAAAATCACCCCAGCCAGGGTAAAACTAGCGGAGGAGCGCCTAGAAAATGCCCTCAAGATTCTAGAATATTGGCAAAATCAGCCCTATTTGGTGGCGGATAAATTAAGTGTAGCCGATATTGCCGCCACTGCCCTACTCAGTCCTCTGGCTCTAATTCCCAGTTATCGTCAAAAATATCCCTGGTTGTTTGCTAGAATCGGGGAAATTCATCAACAGTGTCGGGAAAAATTGCCCCCCGGTTTAAATTAAATGCAGCGAACGACCAAAATTATTATCCTCATCTCGATCGGTTTCTTATCGCCCCTAAAAGCCCTTGCTTTGCCCGCTCCTGAAGATATTCCCGAAGAAATTTTACGAGCAGAAATTATCACTTCGGCTCGATCACCTTTGGATAATCAACCCCTAAATGCGGCAGAATATGCCTTACTGGAAGAACAATTAGCCACCAGTATTTATCCACCCCAAATTAATCCCAAGATTCGACAATTAATTGCTCTGAGAAGATTACAAAAACTCCTCCAGATCTTGATACCTTTTTATCGTTAAGATCAAAATAGCCGATCTCCTTTGGCGAGAGTGCATCTGCTAACCAAAAAGTTAGAGAGGATTGGCGTAGGGCGATCGCTTTTTTCGCCAGCAGACAAAAATCCCGTGTTATGATTAATGAAAAAATCATAAAGTTTTGTAACAAACCTTGACTGCTATCCTCCGCCCCCAAGAAAAGCCCCTGCTTAATCCTCCTTGGTACTCCCTGTCCCCTCTCTGGCAAGGAGACGAAACCAATGTTAAACAAGGTTTACCCCATAGTCAACTCGCACCCCCGTGGCAGATTTTAATTCTCGGCGATGGTTCTCCCACCCGTCATTTACAACTTTTAACCGGTGAAAAAACGGAAGTGGATGTGATCGATATGTCCCCCATCGGCGACGATGAGGATGGCGCACCGATGAAAATTAGCCTGATTCCGGGGCCGAGATTGCGTCGTCAAGTCTGGTTACGCACAGCCAGTGGTCAAAGGTTAGCCTATGCCGCTTCTTGGTGGTCCGCCAATCAAGTGGACGAATATCTAGAAAATCGTTCCCTACCGATTTGGGAAAGTCTCTCGCGGCTGCACACGGAATTGTATCGCGATGTGCAGGGACTTTATTACGGTCATTCCCCGGAATTAGAAATAGCTTTTGGGGAAAAAGGAGCATTTTGGGGTCGTCATTACCTATTTTGGCACGCTCGCCAACCCCTTACCCTGATTTACGAGGTTTTTTCTCCCTATCTCCGTAAATACCTCGGCGAAATGAGAATTGATCAGTTAGGTTAACTGCCGTAGATATTTCTATGTAGGGTTTACTGAATAAAGCTAAAAACCTTGTTGGATAATATCTTTAGGCTTTTTTGAAATCAAAAAGTGGGGGAAATTTAGGCACTTTTTCCCTGAAAATTAGGTAATTGGCCACCTCAAAACTGGTAAAACCCCACACCCGTTCGGCTGAGCTCACGGCCGAAGCCCACACCCCACACCCGTTCGGACCTCGGCGTGAGCTCGGTCGAACGCTGAGCTCACGGCCGAAGCCCACACCCCACACCCTACCCCCACGAAAAACTTTTTGCCGCAAACCCTAGTTAATTTTTGGAGAGAATTAAATGATTTTTCTCCGTTAATTTTGCCATCCAACCCGGTTCGACCACAATCGTGCTAATTTTTTCGATAATAATTGCAGGTCCTGCCAGACAATCAAAAGGTTCCAGATCTGAACGCTGATAAATTGGCGTTTCCCGCCATTGACTAGCCATAAAAACCGCTACTCGATCGAGCATAGGAGGTAATTCTCCCATCGGACGGGTGCGAGTTAAAATTGCTTCTTGGGGACTGTCCATAGTCTCGATCAATTCCACGGCGATGGACTCAACAATTAAAGCTTTTTGTTCTTGTTTAAACCCATAACGTCTTTGATGTTCCCATTCAAAATCCTGACGCATTTGATCGCCAAAATTAACCACTAAAGTGGCATCACTGCCTTGATATTTCAAACTGACTTGCTGGCGTACCTGATTATAACCCTCTAATTCCCGACCCGCTAAAACTTCTAATTCGTTCATCTCCGTGAGTAACTGCCCGATTAAATCGGCATTTAACGGCTGTTCGATCGCTTTTTCTTTAATTACCCTCAAATCGGCCAAACCCATGCCGTAGGCGCTTAAAACCCCAGCGTAGGGATGGAGAAAAATGCTTTTCATTCCCAGAGTATCGGCAATTAAACAGGCCACTTGACCCCCGGCACCGCCAAAGGTACAAAGAGTATAATCACTGAGATCATAACCCTTTTGCAGAGAGATTTTTTTAATCGCATTAGCCATATTTTCCACAGCAATTTGAATAAACCCCGCAGCCAACATTTCAGGACTATTATTACCCCCCATTGTTGCTGCTAATTTTTGAAACTTTATCAGCACAATCTCTCTATCTAGGGGTAAATTTCCCTCTTGTCCAAAAATAGCGGGAAAATAGGCGGCTTGAATTTTTCCTAACAAAACATTAGCATCGGTAATTGTTAATGGTCCACCCCGTCGATAACAGGCAGGTCCTGGATTAGCTCCGGCACTTTCTGGCCCCACCCGAAAACGATAACCATCATAGACTAAAATCGAACCCCCACCAGCAGCCACGGTGTGAATACTTAACATCGGCGCTCGCATTCTTACGCCGGCAATTTCGTTATCTGTTTGCCGCTCGTATTCCCCTTGAAAATGAGAAACATCGGTGCTAGTTCCTCCCATATCAAAACTGATAATTTTGCTAAATCCTGCCCTTAAACTGGTTTCTACTGCCCCAACTATTCCCCCCGCAGGACCGGATAAAATGCTATCTTTACCCTGAAATTTATCGGCGGTGACTAAACCGCCATCGGATTTCATAAATAGTAAGCTAGTTTTCGGTAATTGCTGGCTAATACTATCAACATAGCGGCGTAAAATTGGCGATAGATAGGCAGAAACTACCGTGGTATCTCCCCGGGATACCAGTTTCATTAAAGGACTGACTTGATGGGAAATGGCTAGATGAGTAAAGCCGATTTCTTCGGCAATGGCTGCCACTTGTTTTTCGTGGTCAGGATAACGATAACCGTGCATAAAAACAATCGCACAACTTCGGATACCCGCTTGATAAACTGGTATTAAATCGGCTTTAACTTGGGCAGGATTAACGGCGATTAATTCTTGTCCTTGACTATCGTAGCGTTCGGCCACTTCGATAACTTGTTCGTATAATAAAGAAGGAAGAATAATTTGACGGGCAAAAATATCGGGGCGATTTTGATAGCCAATTCTCAAGGCATCTTTAAAACCTTTGGTGATTAACAAAACCGTGCGCTCTCCTTTTCTTTCTAACAGCGCATTGGTGGCCACCGTTGTTCCCATTTTGATCACTTCGATGTTATCTAGGGAACCGCTAATATCTTTGATCCCTTGAATGACTGCATCCGAGTATTTTTCGGGATTCTCCGAGAGCAGTTTATAGAGAACAATCCACTGTTGATCGGCAAGGGGAACAATCAGAAATCTAGCGGCATCTCTAGCTAGTCGTTCAATAATTTCTGGTCGATCAATTATCGCCACGATATCGGTAAAAGTTCCCCCTCGATCGATAAAAAATTTTAACATAATCCCTTCCAGTTCTCAGAATCAATGAACAATTGCGCCTAATCCTTTTAAAATAAACTAGATTGATCTATCTGAGTAAGCAAAATGTCCACAGGAATCGCTATTTTAGGGGTAGGACGTTGGGGAGTGCATTACGTCCGTCATTTTTCTCAACATCCCTCAGCACAAGTAGTGGCGATCGTTGACCCCTCCCCCGAAAAACTCCGTCTCTGTCGGGATCAATTTAATCTCGATACTAATAAGGTTATTTTAGCCAATGACTGGGAATCTATTCGCAATCACCCCGAAATCTCGGCCGTAGTCGTCGTTACTCCCGCCATCAGCCATTATCCCCTGATTAAAGATGCTCTTAATTTAGGTTATCACGTTCTGGCCGAAAAACCCTTAACCCTCAATTCCCAAGAATGTGCCGAATTAACGGCATTAGCGGCGCAAAAACAGCGTATTTTATTAGTTGATCATACCTATCTTTTTCATCCCGCCGTTATCACCGGACAAAAAGTCCTGCAATCCGGGGGTATCGGTAAACCTCTTTATGGTTATGCCACTCGTACCCACCTGGGGCCGGTCCGTCAGGATGTGTCCGCTTTGTGGGATCTAGCTATTCACGATATCTCGATTTTTAATCATTGGTTAAATAGTACACCAGTATCGGTACAGGCGAGGGGAACTTTCTGGCTACAACCTAATCTAGCCGATTTAGTCTGGTTAACCCTGATCTATGGCGATGGTTTTCAAGCGACTATTCACCTTTGTTGGTTGAATCCCGATAAACAGCGACGCTTAGGAATAGTTGGCAGCGAAGGGACTTTAATTTTTAATGAATTAGACTCTCGATCGCCTTTAACCCGACAAAAGGGCTATTTTGAACGTCAGGAAGCCTATTTTATTCCCCGGGGACAAGAGACGGAATCTATCCCTATTGCCGATGGTGAACCCCTGAAAGCATTGTGCGAACATTTTTTAGAGTCGGTGGCTACGGGTGTCGATTCTCCTGTATCTTCGGGATCGGTAGGGACGGAATTAGTCAAAATCCTCCAGGCAGCAGAATTATCTATAGCTAGAGGTGGAGAGATTGTGCGCTTAGAATAGGTAAAAATGGGATCGATAGGTAGGGTCTGCTGAAAAAGTTTTTCGTGGGGGTAGGGTGTGGGGTGTGGGCTTCGGCCGTGAGCTCAGCGTTCGACCGAGCTCACGCCGAGGTCCGAACGGGTGTGGGGTGTGAAGTATAACCTGATTTGCTATTGACGAGGAGTTTGTACGGCGTTAGATTTATTAGAGGTTTTCTTAATTTGTACCCAGTAAGAGGGTATCGGAAATTCTGTTAATCCTTCCTGCAGCACAGGTTATGGCTTTTTGTCAATGGGGAAGTCCAGAACCCTATCGGTGCGTAGCGCGCTCGATCGCTAACGGCTCAAATCAGCGACGGCATTAGAAAGCAAGCTCAGCAGCGACGAATTTTGACCGTCCGCTGCCACGCAGTGTTAGCTGGCGGTTCAAGGAAATAACTCAAAGTAATCGCAGTGACTTGGACGAATAATCGAAAAATCTCGGCGATCAAGTGTGTAAACGCGAGTAATAGTAAGCCTTTCAGCTATGGCAATGATCGCTGCATCTGTAAAGTCAAGCTGATTGTCAGCATATTGTTCCAATATCTCATGCACTCGTACCAAGTCTTCTGGGATTACAGGTTCAACTTGAACCGCATCAGGTGTCATACTGGATACAAAACGGCGCATTGCTTGGTGGCTCAATCTTGATGCAATCAGATAGCAGACCTCAGGCAAGACAACGACAGGTAGAACCAATAGCTCATTCACGCTTTGAGCAATAGCCAACACCCGCTGATGATTGCGATCGCCCTGATCGGTTAAGGCAAACAAAAAACTGGTGTCAAGTATCGCCGTCATACTGAATTGCTTGGGTTAAGATTCCAGCCGGACACCGGATCAATCTCATTGCCTAGAATCTCTTCATCACGTTCTGAAATATCCTGTTGACCAGAGTTACCTAAACCTGCAACTGCAAGCAGAAAACTAGAAGAATGAGTGGTCAGTTCTCTTTGATGGGCTGCTTTATAGCGAAGATAGTCAAGAAAATTAGACAGTTCCACTAAAGCCTCATCAGGGAGAGCCTTGACTGCTTCAATTAGCGGTTGCCGTTCTATAATGCTTCTATCCATTACTAAATCTTAGATTAGGACTTCTCCTATTTTACTCCTCAACTCAACGAACAGGCTCACTTACTAACTATCACAGCAGGTAACACCTGAATACAGTCCGCACAAATTGGCATGAAGTCAAAGATCACAGTTGGGTTTCTGCCGTCAACCTAACCCACCAGAGCGGCGTACTGCTACGCAGTGCCTTCGGCATCGCACTTAGACTCACAGTTTCAATAAATGTGCATGGTGCGTTCCCCAAAATCTCTTGGTGGAGCAGTAGGAGCCATATTAGAGAACGCACCCTACCAGCTGAATTCACCCGCCATTTTGGTCTATTTTCCAGCATCAGTCGCTTTTTATTAGTCGGGTGCAATGATTTGTTAGATCTCAAATTCGATTACAGTAGCAATGGCGGCTACAATTTCCAGCATTGTAATTTCAGAAACGCTTCCTAATTTACGAATAAACCTTTGTAAATCCACCCCCCTTAGTTGAAGAGTATCAATTGCAGAAGCTTTATTCAATCCATTGATACTGTTAGGTTCAATTTTAACGTGCCAGAAATTTGCTGAAAAATATGTTTTCCAGTCTGTAATAGGAGCAATAAGCTTGATAGGAAGCTTTCCTACTGAATCGGAACTGATGACGACAGCAGGACGCAATTTTTTGATTTCTGCACCAACAGTAGGATCGAAGTTGACTAACCAAATTTCTCCACGTTTTGGAAGCTCAGGGTTAATACTCAATGATGTCACCTGCCATTAACTCCTGCCATTCAGAATCTTGTTGATAGTGAGAGAGCATTATATCGGCTTGACTTTTGAGAATATTCCTCCGTTCAGTCATTGGTAACTTCAGAAAAGCAAGACGCTGTTTTAAGGATGGAGAGATATATTCGTTGGTAGAAGAATCAGAACTAACTTCTTCAACCAAAATAACTACCTCAACAGTTTGTCCTACAGTCAGCTCTGGAGATTCAATTTCAATTCTATTTCCTGGTAGGACTTTTGCTGTCCTGTACAAAGTTGATTTAACCATTTTAAGCCTTCTCTTTAAGTATTGTTGTTAATATAGCTTATTAAGATCGGCGACCGCACTTTAACCCACAGTTTCAATCAATGTGCATGGTGCGTTTCCAAAAATCTATTAGTGGAGCAGTAGGAGCCACATTAGGGAACGCACCCTACAAAATTGCGATCTACTACTCAAGACTACTCGGTAGTCCTCTCGAATCGGGTTGTTAGGTATTACTGTCAGAAATTTTTCTCAACTGATCTTTGATATCATCTGGCATTCCCCATGAATATTCATCAATGATCCTCTTTAGGATTCTCTTTCTTGCCTCTGGATTTGAAAAGTTACCCCTCTCTTTTCTAAGCAAATTAGAAATTTCATATACATTGTGATATGTGGGAAAGGATTTTTCCGCAGCCTCAAAAGCTTTAAGAGCATCATCAAATTTCTTCTCACGTAAGTACAAGAACCCCTCTCTTTCCTTTTCGGCAGCAACTTGAGCAGAACTCTTTTCTTTTTGAATCACGGCAATACCTTCATTTCCTACTTTCTGAAGTTTTTGATCAGGAGAATTTGTGAATCCTCTAAAAAGTCTTTCTGATTCACCCTCTGTAAGAGTGAGCCTTATCAAATTTATTGTAAGAGTTTGTTTTTTTGAGTCATTACTTTCTAAATCTTGAAAAAGAGTTTTTACAAATGTGTATCGGCTAGTTCTTTCTTTTAATGCCTCGATATCCGCTGTTCTCTGTTTAAAGATTGCTTCAAGTTCTTGCCCTCTTTCTTTCAATCTTTGATCGGCTGCATCAATTTGCCATTTTGTATAGGTATTAAAGACTGTCAATACTATGGTGATTACAGAAGAAACTACACCAATCAAAGCCGTAATTTTGCCAGTTGATATATTCTGCTCAGCAGTCATGTGTGTTTTCCTTTCATAAACTTAATAAGTCAGCTAACTATATATTATACGGAAACTTTTGGCATATCACCTCATTTAGGCGTGATCGCTAGAAGTTTCCCTACATCACGCCCAAAAGCGTGTTAGCTAGATTAGCCCACATCGCACTTTAACCCACAGCTTGAATCAATGTGCATGGTGCGTTCCCCAAAAATCTATTAGTGGAGTAGGAGGACTTGCATTAGGGACCGCACCCTACGGCAATGGCGATCGCACTAAATATCGGGGTCATCGCTAATACGAGAAGATATTTCTTTTGTAAGCTCATTTAAATAGTCCTTCCCCTTTTCTAATGCATCTTCAAGCTCCAAAATTTCAAAGGAAACTCTACGAAAAGCAATTCGACCGACTACTCCTTCAAACTTTTCGCCTGTCTTTGTATTTTTGCCTGTCTTTGTATTTTTGCCTGTCTTTGTATTTGAATATTTACCACTTAGCTCATGAATCTCCACTTTCCTATTTTTCATCTTCTTATATTTATATTTGAGAAAAAATGTTCCACCAAATGAATCTTGCCCTCCTGCTTCACCATCATGTATGTATTGAAAGTTAAAGTCACAATATTTACGTAAACACTCAGTAATACGGGCATTCGTAGAATGTTCTGTACCCAGATGGACTGTATCCAGCCAATTTTCTGGACCAGACTCATTTTCTTGATAAACTTCCACTGATATGGATATGCTAGTCCAAGTCTGATCAATCTGCATTAGTTCTAGACGAAGCAGTTCAAAGTGAGGATTGTTTCCCATCCCGATCCAGGTGCCAGACAAACTAGGTATTTTGTCAAATGGGTTTAGCTTCCATAACCATCGATCATAAGCTATAAAAGAAAGGGTAAATATAATTGTAAAGAAAGAAATGGGGGATACATCTCGTGGTAAAGGAAAGGCATTAGAGATGTTTGTCCTAACCAAATCAATTAACGGTTGTAATTGTAGAGATACAATCAAAGAAAATAAGGCGATCCAGCCCATAACTTTTAGCCGAAAGGCTTGGTTGTTAACACCGTAGGAATGCATTTCTGACATCTTTTACAACCCATCACTTTTGGTATAACCATCATTGGCAGAAATCTTTACTCGGCGCATCTCTGCCACCAAGGTTTTTTCATGTTTGGAAATATTTGCATCGCCTTTTCTAGCAGTTCGTTCACAATTTCATCTGGCATCAAAAGTCCGTTTACAGCAATTACATTTTCCTCTGGACTGATGGGTTCAAAAGAAGCTATTTGACTATGAAGCATCTCAAGTTTCATATAGTGATTTAACCTGTTGGCTAGTCTTAGCTCTAGCTCTGGTTCAGGTACATTTAGCCAAACTAACTGAACTTGTCCTAAAGATGTCAGTTGTCTCCTGTAGGAAGCTTTCAGAGCAGAACAGGTTATTACAGCTTCTCTGTTTTGAGTTATTGCCCGTCGAATATCATCCTCTATTTCTAGAAGCCACTGACGACGGTCTTCGTCTTGTAGAGACTTCTGTGAAAGCATCTTGATGATGTTCGATAAGGGATGTCTGCGATCGCCCTCAAGAAAATCACTTTCTAGCCGCTCAGATAAGAGCCGACCAACAACCGTCTTTCCTGATCCAGCAACACCCATAATGATCCACACCAATGGGCAACCGTCCATTCACCTCCTCCTCATTACTAGAAAATGGCTGACTAAATTTCTGACAATTAGGCCAATTCTAGCGACGATTATTCGATCTGACCGCACCCCTTGACAAAAATTTATAATTATTCGATTCGTTTAATTGTCGGGGGCTTCTGTAAAGATTTTTTACCTGGAAATCCACACCCACCAACAAACTTTTTGCCGCAAACCCTAATTCAACCTTTTGCTCCTATACTTTTAGCAGCACAGGAGCAAATTTGAAAATAAAAATTAATAACTGTCCTCATCGGTGATAACTTCCACGGGAATCACTTCTTCTAACACTTTTTCCTGCATTTCTTGGCGACGAATTGGTATTTTGGTTTTTTCCAATTCCGGTAAAGCGACCAATTCCCGTTGTTTTTCCCGGACAGTATTGGGTAACAACATCGGTAAAGGTTCGGGGGTTTCTAACCAGTAGCTGGCCACCGGTAGAGTATGTTCTAAATCTTCCAATAAACGGGGAATAATCATCACCGCGTGCAGTTCACCGATTTTCTCTGCTTCCCGCATTCCCGCATCAATGGCCACGGCCACATTAGCGACGGAACCCCGGATAATGGCCGTACACAAACCATCCCCAATTGTTTCGTAGGAAGCTAACTGCACATCGGCCGATTTTAACATAGCATCGGCTGCTCCCACCATAGCGGGAAAACCGCGGGTTTCCAAGAGACCGATCGACATATTGCTCAGTTTGCTAAAACCCCGTTGACTTTGGGCAATTTCGGCTAAACGGCTACCAATTGGGAAAATTACCTCTAAATTGGGCATCGGTCGGGGAATAACCGATTTAGATACCAATTGTCCGAACTGTGCCGCGGTTTTTGCCCCTTCTTCCACTGCTAACCGCACATCGGCAATATTACCACGCACGATCGCCGTACAGTGACCACCGCCAATTTTTTCGTAACCCACAAGGGTAACTTCTGCCGATTTTAGCATCATATCCGCCGTCCCGACGATCGCCGGAAAGCTGAGGGTAGAGACTAAACCCAAGGCGCTATCTTTGGGGTGACGCTTGGTTTTCATCGTCCTTTGACCGGGGTTAGTTGTGGACGAGGGGGGAATGCTTCCATTAACTCTTAATCTAGACATTGAAGATAAACTTGCCCTAACAGGTACGAAGGGGGTGATTGTCAGCTATCCTGTTACTATCTAGTCTATCCTGTTAACCTTAATTGCTATTGAAGATTTTTGAGGGATTAGATAAATTTTAGTTATTGTAGCTTGATCAAGTTGTCTATGACAGAACAGCCTCGCAGTACAGATGATCGAATCAGCGAAACGGAAGCGACCGAATTAATGCGCTCGCTGCTTCATAAGGAAGGAAATTGGGTGAATTGGGGGCAAAAATGTCAAAAACTGCAAAAAGCTGGCTACGATTCCCAGTTAATTTTTGAACAAACCGGTTTTCAAAATGCCCAACAAAATTTAATTATTGTCGCTGCCCAAGTTTTTGAGAGTTTAATCAAAGCAGGAGCAGATGAAGATTTATTAAGTTACTACGTCGGGCCGCGCAGTGATGTGCTATACGAATTACGGATTCTCAACCAAGAACAAAGATTGGGGGCAGCGAAATTAGCGGCAGAAAAAAGGATTGAAGTGGCTGAAGCACACGATATCGCCAAGGCTATCCAGGATTTTTCCCGTTTATCCCAGATTCCCAGTGAATTTACCCGTCATCCTGGAGATGCGATCGCTTACCAGTGTTGGAAACGGGGCAAACAAAAGCGAGATTTAGCCGAAAGAGCGAAATTAATCGCTAAAGGGTTGAAATTTGCCCATTCTGACTCGGCTAGACAGGCGATCGAGTCCTTACTACAAGATTTTACCGTTACTCCCACCCGTAGCGCACCGTTGCTGCCCGTCCATCGTTTACAGGATGAGGACGAATTAGCCCGAATTATTCCTTTAGTAGGAAGATTTCCGGTGACGGTAACTGATATAAAATGCACAGAAAGTCTGAGCGTCGAGGAACCTTTTCGACTGGTAACGGTGGGGGATAAACAAACGATTGTGCCTCTCCCCGGTTGGCAAGCAATTCTCAAAGCGATCGATCCTGTAGCTATTTTATGGCCTAGCGATCAATTACCTCGATCGATTGCCACCAGATCCGAGGAAGTGTTATTAGTGATCGATCGAGTTTTTGCCGAATGGGATGGGAACAATTATTATCTAGTGGAGAGGGATAATTCTGTCTTTTTACAATGGTTTGATAGTTCCCCTGATGTCACAATACTAGGGGAATTAGTCTTGATTTTAAGAGCAAAAAATATCCTCGATGAAAACAACATCACCGAACCCTGGCAAATGGACGACTAAATCAGTGATCAGTTATCAGTAAACAGTGATCAGGTTTAAGCTATTAGTTATGAGTGGGAATAAGAAAATAGATAAACTGATCACTGCAATCTAATAAAACTGGTCACTGCTAACTTGTAGCTGACGGCATAACTTAAGAAACTAAGGGACATTTTTAAAGGAAAAAGTAACAAAGCGGACAAAGGAGACAGGGGACAAATTTACCATACTTTTGCCTTTTGAATCTTGCCTTTTTCTGGCTGATAACTGATAACTGATAACTGATATATATATGCGTGCAGTAATTTGTGGATATTATGGGAGAGGAAACGGAGGAGATGAGGCATTATTAGTGTCTCTATTGCAGATGTTACCCTCAGCAATTAAACCTATTGTTTTGTCAAATAATCCCAGAGAAACCAGTCAACGTTATGGAGTGGAAACCTGTCCTAGTCGGGATTGGTGGCAAGTTTTTCAAACTATGAAAAAAGCGGATATATTTATCTGGGGTGGTGGCAGTTTAATGCAGGATGTCACCAGTTTTGCCAGTCCAATTTATTACGGTGGTTTAATGGCTCTTGCTCAATTATTGGGCTTAAAAACTATTGCTTGGGGGCAGGGAATTGGACCATTAAATAGACCTTTTACCCGTTGGTTAACCAAAAAAGTCTTAAAACAATGTAGTTTAGTTAGTGTGCGCGATGATACTTCGGCTCATTTAGTCGCCAATTGGGGTATTAGTCCCATTGTTGCCCCCGATCCAGTATGGGCTTTAGACGCTCAATCAGTCAAGGGATTATCGGATTTACCCGCCCCAAGAATCGCCGTCAATTTACGTCCCCATCCCCTATTAACCCCGGCAAAATTAGATAAATTAACCCAAGCTTTAATTGATTTGCAGACCAGTACGGGGGCGTTTATTCTCTTAGTCCCTTTTCAAAAGTCGCGGGATTTGCCCCTCTGTGAAGCTGTAGCCCGTCAATTAAGGGAAAATCATCAAATCATTAGTTTAGAGGATCCAAGACAGTTAAAAGGCTTATTTCGTGGGGTAGAAATGGTGATCGGAATGCGCTTTCATAGTTTGATTATGGCCGCGGCAGAAGATTGTCGTTGTTTTGCCCTTAGTTATGATCCGAAAGTGTCGCGATTAATTGCCGAAGTACCGATGCTGGGTTGGGAATTAGATCAGTTACCAGAGGCAGTTAATGATATTAGTAACACTTGGATTAATTTTTATGCCAATGGAGAGGGATTAACCAGCGATCGTAAACATTTTTTAATCGATCGAGCTTTAATTCATCGAGAAATTTTATCTAGATTGGTGAGCTAATTTTTATGTCGAGTGCCATTATCGAAGCTATCACAACTATTGCCCTAGCCGAGACAAGATTTAATCTCTCTTTAACAGAAGATGGGGCGTTTTTTCCCGAATAGCAAAGTGATTTACTGTCCCTATCTAGCCATGAAAAAAAGAGTTTAGATAAAGTAAGACAAAGGTATTTATATCAAAGATCGACGGGACAGTTATTAGAAGGAACCGTGACTTTATTGTTAGTTTCTCCCCTACTAGCGATTGCGGGTTTTTACGATCCGCCCTTTTGCGTACCCGCAGAGGAATCGGTAAGCTTAACTGTCCATGATGGGGAAGAAATACTATCGGGTAGAATCGATGTGTTAGTCTGGTTAAATCAGTTTTGGGTGGTAATTGTAGAATCAAAAAAAACCGCCCTATCGGTTTGGACTGTCTTACCGCAAACCTTAGCCTATTTGATGGCTAATCCCTGGCCAGAAAAACCTAGCTTTGCCCTCGTCACCAATGGAGATGATATTTTATTGGTCAAATTGAGAGCTAATGTCCATGATTATGCCCTGTCTAGGATATTTGCTCCCTTTATTTCCAGAGAAGAACTATATAGAGTTTTGCAGATTTTAAAACACATCGGTGCAGCGATCAAATAAAATCAAGAACGGATTCAATATTATTTGATTATGCCAAAGGGCAATTCCTATCTTAGAGCGGAATCGCGCTTTCAGATGTTAGTTACGACTATTAGAAATTAATATTAGTACAAATGCTAAAACTCCCTCTCCTCTTTCTCTTCTCCCCCACTTCATAATTTATAATTCCCTCTCCCTGATTAATAACGGATGCGAGGATCAACATAAGCATTGATTAGATCGATCAAAATACTGGCAAAAACCACTATTGTCGCAAAAAAGGCCATTAATCCCTGCACTGTTGGGTAATCGCGCAGAGAAATCGCCCGATATAACTGATTTCCCAAACCCGGCCAAGAAAAAGTAACTTCCGTCAAGACTGCACCACCTAAAAGAGCCGCAAAAGTTAATCCTAAGACAGTAATTACGGGAATTAGAGCATTTTTCAGCGCATGGCCGATCATAATCGTTTTTTCTGGTATTCCTCTTGCTTTTGCCGCATCTACATAGTCCGCTTGCAAAGTTTGTTTCAGATTAACTCGCACCATCCGCTCAAAAATCCCACTCAAAAGAATGCCGAGAGTAAAACTAGGTAAGGCCAGATAATACAAAGCTGTGGGCAACTTATCTAGTTGCAGAGTCATCAGACTATCAAGGGTGTATAAACCCGTAATTGTCTGGGGTGGAGTTTCACTCAAAGGAAAACGAGTCCCCAAAGGAAACCAGCGCAACTGTACCGCAAAAATTAGCTGTAAGAGCATTCCTACCCAAAAAATCGGCAAGGAATAGGTTATCAGTCCAAATAAACGTCCCCCCGCGTCTAAGGGAGTATTGGGACGGGAAGCGGTGATAATTCCCAATCCGACTCCCACTATCACTGCAATCAGCATCCCATAAAAAGTTAGTTCCACCGTCGCTGGAAAATGTTTAGCGATAATCTCCCATACCGTCACCCCCTTACTGGTTAAAGAGTCTCCTAAATTGAGACGCATGAGATTGAAAATATAGTCTAGATACTGGAAAAATAGGGGCTTATTCAGTCCTAACTGTTCTCTTAGGGCATTTTTGGCACTTTCAGGAGCGCGGTTGCCTAAAATCGCATCCGTGGGATCACCGGGAGCAACACGCATCAGCAGAAAAACCACCGTCACGATTGTCCATAACATCAAGGGAGCTAGGAGTAAACGCACCAGTAAATAGGATTGTAAAGCAGCGCGACGAGACATGAGGGCTTTCCTTTCAGAAAATACATTCTCAAGGAACCATACCCCAAAATCGACCCAGCGATCGAGAGGTACCGAATAAAAAATTAAATAGAGGGAATATTCAGTACAAGTAAACTAAAGTAGCCGCACCGACAGTTCTGAGCAAAGGACTACCAAAAAACCCCTAAAAGCTGAAAAGCTTACGTAGCAAGGGATAGAAAAAAGATCAAAAAATTTTGCCAAAAGGGGTTGACAAACTAGGGGAAGTTAGATACATTGGTAAATGCGCGGTTGAAGCAAAGCGAAAGCGAAGCGAAACAAACGACGCTGGAACCTAGACAAAACAAT
>NZ_JADBTR010000071.1:0-4243 GCF_020246065.1 Microcystis sp. M144S2 | reverse complement strand
TTTGTCTTATGCGACGTACAGGATTATTAAGAAATGAAACTCTTATAGAGAAAGACATTTGGCGATTTTTGTCAATTGTTTTCGATCTAGAGCGAACTAATCAATTAAATCTATTGCCAGATAAGGATTTAGTCGATTTATACCACCCAATCGAACCATATCAAGTAACGAAGAACCCTATAACCTAGAATAGGCAACTCTTTTCCCGACAAAAGAGCGAGAGTTTAGCCACTGGCTGAAGGCTGACCATTAGATAAAATTTTGTTACGATTATTCGGCCAGCAATTTTTGAGCAAGATATAATCGAAACAGAAGGGCTGCCATTGGGCTAAAAGTTAAGCAAATTTAAGAGATAGCCATTTCAGAAAAAAATGTATCGTCGATAATATTGATCTTCCCTGGATAAGAAGCGAGTGAAGATTAATTGTTGAACCGAGCATCAGAAGCTATCTCTACAGGAGGAAATGTTAGAAAGTTATCCAAGAAGGGGAACCATCAGTCTTGACTTATCTATTTCCTATTGCTTGTATTCATTTAGTCATCTAACAGCAAGGGATGTAATCTCATTCAGGGGAAAAAGTCGTTATGAACCACCAAATAGAAACCCCTATCCGGACACCCTCTCAAGCTCGATTCCGTTCACGGGAGGAACGCATCCAGATCGGTAAATCCCTCCGGGAGCGATTGCCGCGTTCTCGCCACGCTATCTGGCAACCCCCCGCAGCTGGTCGAGAGCCGATCGAGATCATCGAAGCATCAAATCGAGGGCGATTACAGGAATTGATTCCCATCCGCTACGGACGAATGTTGCGTAGTCCCTTTACCTTCCTGCGCGGTTCCGCTGCTTTGATGGCCTACGATCTGGCCACCACTCCCAAAACTGACATTATTGTGCAGGCCTGCGGGGATTGCCACCTGTTGAACTTCGGATTTTTTGCCACCCCCGAACGCAATTTAGTCTTCGATATTAACGATTTCGACGAAACCCTGCCCGCACCTTGGGAATGGGATCTCAAGCGTCTGGTGGTCAGCTTTGTCATCGCTGGCAGGGATAGCGATCTATCCGATCGAGAATCGAAGGCGGCGGCGATCAATTGCGCTCGTTCCTATCGGGAACACCTGCGGGAATATTCTCGCCTCAGTCCGTTAGAGGTATGGTACACGCGCATAGGAGTGGAACAGGTGATCGAGATGGCTCCCGACGAAAAGACGCGGAAGATACGGGAACAGATGATGACAAAAGCCCGCGAGCGCATCATCGAACATCTCTACCCCAAGATCGTCACCCAAACCGCGGGACGCAGTCGCTTTGTCGATCAGCCGCCCATTCTCTACCATGTCAACGAACCGGATTGGGAGACTCTCGTGCGTGAGGGTCTGGAAGACTATCGCCAATCCCTGCCGGAGGAACGCCGGGTCCTGTTTGATCGCTACCAGTTAGAGGACTTTGCCCTGAAAGTGGTGGGCATTGGCAGTGTCGGCACCAGATGTTATATCGCCCTATTGTTCTCGGAAGATAACCATCCCCTCATCCTACAAGTTAAGGAGGCTTGCCCTTCGGTTCTTGAACCCTATACCGCCAAGAGCCAGTATGAAAATCAGGGACAACGGGTGGTTACAGGCCAGAGATTGATGCAATCCTCTAGCGATATATTTTTAGGCTGGACCCAGGGAAGACGGGGCAATAACTTCTATTTACGGCAACTGCGGGATATGAAGTTTTCCCTTCCCATTGAGGGAGTGTCGGCCGCCCAACTGCAACGCTACGCCGAGTTCTGTGGCTGGACCTTAGCCCGCGCCCACGCTAAATCTGGAGACGCGGCCACCATTAGCGGTTATTTGGGGAAAGGAGATCAGTTCGATCTCGCCCTGGGCGAATTTGCGATCGCTTATGCCGATCAGACAGAACGAGATCACGCCGCTTTGGTGGAAGCGGTCAAAACAGGACGGGTCGAGGCTTTGGTAGAAGAAGATTTATAGCATTAAGCTATCAGCCTGTTATTTCTCGACCTCACACCCCGCTGCTTTTTGGCTCATCAAAAGTGGCCAAACTCTTGTCCAGACTACTTTGTATTCGCTTTTCAGCCGCCTATTTAACGTCAGTTCGGGATAAGGGTGGAAAGAAAAGGCGGGGGCTAGTAAGCTGAAAAATATAAGTAGTCGTGCAAAATTAATTTCCTAGTCGAGACAGGAGACGGGAGACGGGAGACGGGAGACAGCTATTAGGGATCGGATTTGAGTTTTCAGTTCACTGTTTCCTCACACCAGAAGTCTGACGGAGTAAATGACTATACTGGAAGCATTGTTTTGGTTGTTGCACGGGGATTAGCTTTGTCGATGCCAGCAAAATTCAGGTCTGCCATAATCGCCGCATCAGTAGTCATCGGGTGTTTGACAATTTAGCCGCACGGGGAAAAACCTGTATAGACTGGTTTTTTGGCTTGAAACTGCATTTAGTGGTTAACGAGGAGGGAGAATTGCTCAACGTTCACCTTACCCCCGGCAATGTGGACGACCGCAAACCAGTGAACAAAACCCGAACTGGGGTTAAATATTAATCTCACGCCGAGGAGTAGATTTTACTGTCTCTAACGTGAGATTAAAAAGTGCAATTAGTCACAGACTAGAGGATAAAGTCTGTTGCCGCAATCGCAGATAATCCACCATTGAGTTGAATTTGCATATCAACAGTTAAGTTACCATCTCCCTCAATTTCTGCCTGAACAATCAAACTGCTACCAGAAATAAAGTAGTTGACTTGACCGCCACCACCAATGCCACCAGTACCAACAAAAGTGAAAGCTTGATCACCCGCTATAGTAGTATTGGCATCGATCGCCGATAGGTCAATCTTATCAAATCCAGGAGAGAAATCTGTAAGTATGTCCCGCGCAGCACCGACCTGACTATCTGATACACTCAAGAATCGGTAAATGTCGTCACCTGCACCATCGGTCATTGTGTCAGTGCCGCTGCCACCAATCAGTGTGTCATTACCGTCTCCACCATCAAGGGTGTCGTTGCCTCCTAAACCGCTAAGGGTGTCATTACCTGCTCCACCGGTGAGAGAATTGGCTAGACTATTGCCCAGAATGGTGTCGTTGAGGCTACCACCAATAACATTTTCAAAGGCAGTGGCACTAGCTAGGGTGAGAGTGAGATTTCCAGCGGTGACGGTTTGGGCGGCGGTACTGCCGAGATTGAGGTTGATGGTTTTAGTTGTAGTCGCCGCAAAGTTGAGGGTATCGATTCCAGAGGCATCAATTAGGCGATCGCTACCCAAGACCAGATCCGTGTCGAAGAGGTAAGTATCGTTATTGGCCCCACCATCGAGGGTGTCGTTACCGGCTCCACCATCAAGGGTGTCATTATCTGAACCACCTTGAATATTGTCGCTGCCCGCATTACCTAGAAGGCTATCGCTGCCCCCATTACCATACATTAGATCATCACCAGCACCACCGTCAGAAGTGTCATTACCGTTATCAAGAACGATATTATCGGCGAGACCAGTACCGTTGGTTATATTATTGTCGAAGAGATTGCCGTCAAATATATCGAAAAAAATCGGGTTCATTGTCTTTCTTTTGTCCTAATTACAACGAGACCAATCAACTCGCTTGGATTATGCGAACTGACTGTATTTTAATGGAACGAAAGCTAGGGAACGGTAAAAAAATCAAATCGGCTCAAGGTAACTTTACCTTAATCTTGCGACTGATGGAAGGTAAAGAATTGAGGAATCATTACAGCCTCTCCACCCAGCCCTAGACATGGAAACATCTAGATTATGACAAGGAACAACTCAGGCAACGGGCAAGATTGGACAGAATCTCGTCCATTAGATGGCAGACCAGTGACCTGACTGTACAGCAAAGAACAGCTAAAAAGTAGTTGGCGAAATAAATCTTAATATTATCTGAGTTCGGGTTAAGCAGATTATCGCCGGCAGGAAACCAATCTTGATCGAGAAATCGAGGAGTGTAGCCATTGATGGATCAGGGTTTTTTGCTATTGCAGTAGATATGTTTGGTGTCAGTTGAGGTTGGTGAGAAAGGCTGTAATAGACAAAAATAGTCAAAATATTTATAATAGAAGATTGGACTAAAATTTTCTGTGATTTGCCCATGTTATTGTCTTGCGCCACCGGTAGCGAACAGTTTTTAGGGAGTGAAGCGATCGCATCTTACGCCACAGCTAAGGCCGTGATCCTGCCGATTCCCTACGAGGCCACCACCACCTA